>NZ_JAGUUD010000004.1:0-186057 GCF_020177535.1 Paraburkholderia sp. XV
TTTGCGGCGGCAAAGAAAAGTAGGTGCCGCCCCGCACAGGGGCGACGCTTGAAGCTAGATAACGCATCGCGGATGCCCGCGAAGAAGCCATATCGCGGATGCGAGCAAAAACCCGCAAACACCCGACCCGCTTGCGCAGCAAAAAAAACCCTCCCTAATCCCATTGCGGCGCAAACCCAGGACTCACAAGCCGCTCGCCTTTCGGCAACGCGGCAATCACCGCGCGATCTTCATCATCGAGCCGAACCTCAACCGATGCAAGATTCGACATCTGATTCCCCGCACCACTCGCCTTCGGCACCGCAGCAACTTTCTCCTGCTCGAGCAGCCAGGCCAACGCAACCTGCGTCGGCAGCACGCCATGCTTGCGCGCAATATCAACGACTGCAGGAATCTCCGACACACGATTGCGCGCCAGCGGACTATATGCCGTCAACGCCATCTCATGCCGCCGCGCGAAATCGAGCAACTTCGACTGACCGAGCGTCACGTGATACTCGACCTGAATCGCCGCTAGCGGCGCGCCGATCGTCTCGACGGCCTCACGCAGCAACGGCAACGGAAAGTTCGCAACACCAATGGCCCGCGCGAGCCCGCACTCCTTCAGCGCAACGAGTGCATCGAGCGATCGGCGCAGATCCATGTCCCGCGTCGGCCAGTGAATCAGGAACAGATCCACGTACTCGCTACGCAAGTCTCGCAACGAGCGATCGCATGACGCGCGCAGCGCCTGCGGTTCGAGTTGATCCCACCAGACCTTGCTGGTCACGTGGATCTGCTCGCGCGGCACCGGCGACGCAGCAAGCGCCGCGCCGACCGCATCTTCGTTCTGATAGCCAGCTGCCGTGTCGATATGCCGATAGCCAAGTTCGAGCGCCTGAACGACTGCGCGCGTGCAGTCTTCACCGACCATCGGCCAGGTGCCGAGGCCGAGCTTCGGCATGTCGAGGCCGTGTCGGTTGACGATGTGTTCCAAGCGTGTTTCTCCATCGTTGATAAGGGTGTCAAGATCGTCGAGCGTCGAAACCGAACAGGCGCCGCGGCGTTTCCCACTGAATCCGATGCCGGGCCTCCGCGTCGGGCACGATACGCTCGAACAGCGTCAGCAGCGGTCCATAGTCGAGCCGCTCCGGCGCGCGCAGAAACGGCCAGTCGGAACCCCACACGCAGCGTTGCGGGCCGAACGCAGCAAGCAGCGCGTGCGCGTAAGGCCACGCGTCCTCATACGGATACGCGTTGCGCGAGTACTTTTGCCAGCCGGACAGCTTGACGCTCGCACGCGCGGAATCCGCGAGCCGCAGCAGCGCCTGGAAGCCTGGCTGAGCGACGCCCGCCTCGACGTCGGGCCGCCCGCCGTGGTCGATCACGAGTTGCGCTTCCTGCTGCGCGAGCCAGGGCGCCAGCGCGACCAGTTGAGCGCCGCACACCTGAATCTGCGCAAACATCCCGAGGTCGGCGAGCAGTGCAAACAGCGCACCTGCATCGCGCACGAGTTCGACACCTTCCATCGCCGGATTGAATGCGACACCGGCTACGCCTGCGTCACGCAACGCCAGAAGCTCGCTTCGGCCGATATCGTTATCGACCACGGCGATGCCCCGAAAGCGATCCTGGTAAGTCTCCAGTGCGTCGAGCAGACAACGGTTGTCGGTCCGGTAGCCGCTCGTCGGGCCGACCAGCAGCGCATGCCGCACGCCATACGCGTCCATCACGCGAACGAACTGCGCGGCCGTGCCGATCTCTTGCTGTGCAGGCCGGTACGCGGTGTCGTCCCGGTAGGGGAAGCGAACGGGGTCGAAGATATGACAGTGGCAGTCGATCTTGTCTTCGTCGAATACGCTCATCTCAGGTTTCCTGTGCCGGCCGTCGTGTTCGCTGCGCGCAGCAGCGCAAATCGCGGCACGGCAATGCTAATGGCTTGCCGTGCCGTTGTCGTATGCCGTGTTTAGGCTACCCTATAACCTTTGGTTAATCTCTGCACGATACGGAACAACGATGCGTTTCAAGCTGCGACAGATGGAAGTGTTCCGCGCGGTGATGCTGACGGGTTCGATCAACGCGGCGGCGAAAATGCTGTACGTCTCGCAGCCCGCCGTCAGCAAGCTGGTCGCGCACACCGAGACGACGCTCGGACTGCGGCTCTTCGAGCGCGCCAAGGGCAGGCTCGTTCCGACGGCCGAAGCGCAGGCGCTGTATCGCGAGGTCGAGCAGGTCTATCAATCGGCGCTGCGTGTCGATGAATTCGCGCGGGCGCTCGCGCTCGGCCCGGCCAGCCTGCTGCGCGTCGCGTGCAGCCCCTCGCTTGCGCCTGGCGTGGTCGCGCCCGCCATCGTCGAACTCAAGCGACAGTTGCCGGGGCTCAGCGTCGACTGGCATACCGCGCTGATGGCCGATTTGCCGCTCGAAGTGCTGAGCAAAACTGTCGACGTCGCCATCACGTCGCTGCCGATCGAGCACGAGCACCTGGAAGCCGTGCCGTTCATGCGCGGGCGAATGGTGTGCGCATTGCCGCCGGACCATCCCCTCGCCGCCCGCGAACGGATCGCGCTCGCAGACCTCGCACAAGAGCCGATGATCCTTTTCCGGCGCGACATCCCGTTCGGCACGATCATCGTGCGCGCATGCCAGCAGGCCAACGTCGAACTGACATCCGTGGTCGACGTCACGCGCGCCGATCAGGCGCTCGCACTCGTGCGCGGCGGCCTAGGACTGGCGATCGTCGACGAGTTCGCGCCGGGCGATGTCGACTGTATCGTGCGTCCGCTCGTCGAGGATCTGGAAATGGTATCGACGTTCGTCTATTCGAAGTTCTCCCCGCCGTCACGTAGCGCGACCATGCTGATGCAAGCCGTCTGCCGGCGCGCCGACGAACTCGGCAGACGGATCTGTTGAGCCTCGAACTCAATCTCCGAATGGCGTGGTCAGTTCGGTTTCGTTCGTATCGACCACGAAGACGGCGAGAAGCTTCGCCGGCTTCGTCTTGCTCCCATTCGCACTGACGCGGTGGCGGTCGCCGGGCTGTTCGGAAAAATTTTGCCCGGCCTTGTAGACCGTCACGGGCCCGTCATTGATCTGACTGCGGATCGAACCTTCGAGCACGGTCGCGTAGATGAACGCGGACTTCGCGTGCGTATGACCGGACGAATAGCCGCCCGGCCCATATTCGACCAGCACGCCCTTGACGCTCTTCCCCGGAATATTCGGCACCTCGTGCTGTTAGACGAGCGTCACCTTGGCACTCTTTTCTTTTGGTGACTGCGCAAGCACGCTGCCAAATGGCAAGCTCGCAATGAGCACCGCGCAGAGGATGCGTTTCATGTCACACCTGTTGTCAGTTTGAAGGATGCGCAATCAGGCTTTGCTCTGCGAGCGGCGAAACCATTCGTCGAAACCGATGTTGCCAAGGCGCGCTTCGCCGAGCGGTACGAGCGAAAGATCGCCGACCAGGCCGCCGAAGTAACGGGCCTCCGGGTCTCGCACGACTTCGCGTGGATCGCCGACCGCTTTCAGATAACGCGCGATGATCTCGTTGAACGGCGCGCGCTCCGGTCCGGCAATATCGACGATGCCGTTGCGCGGCGCGGCGAGCGCGACATCGGCGACGATCGCGGCGACGTCATCGGCCGCGATGGGCTGGAACATGCCCGGCGAGAGCCGGACTGCATTCCCTTGCATGCCTGAATCGGCGATGCCGCCAAGGAATTCGAAGAACTGCGTCGAGCGAACGATCGTGTACGGAACGCCGGACGACTCGATCAGCTTCTCCTGCGCGACCTTCGCGCGAAAGTAGCCGTTCTCGGCCGTGCGGTCGGTCCCGACGATAGACAGCGCGACATGATGCTGGACACCCGCCTGCGCCTCGGCCGTGCGAAGGTTGCGGGCGGACGTTTCGAAGAATTCCAGCACCGCCTTGTCTTCGAACGAGGGCGAATTGGACAAGTCGATCACCACCTGCGCGCCGGTCAGGCACGCGTTGAGCCCTTCGCCCGTGATGGTATTCACACCGCTCCTGGGCGACGCGGCGACGACCTCGTGACCCGCCTGACGCAGGATTGCAGCCGTCTTCGAGCCGATCAGGCCCGTGCCGCCAATGATAACGATCTTCATGATTCACCCTCCGGGGTCGATCGTTGCAGAACTCTCAACCGTTCGAACGCAACCGCTCGCTCAGTGGCCCGAATTCGGGTTGCACCGGGCCAGATGGCCGCAGCTGGCAGGCGGTGCCCATTCCGCACGGGCCGCGTTGCCCATCGCCATGCTGGTTCCGGACACGCCGCCGTACTCGGTGCTGCTGGACGTGGCGGTGGTTGCGGCTGGTTGCGCATTCTGTTGGGCAGGCGTGCCCTGAGCGTGCGCCACGTTCGTCAGGGAAAGCGCGACGGAACACGCTGCGAAAAGGATGAATCGTGTCTTCATGATTTGACTCCTTCAAAACGACAGCAGGGTTTGGAACCTGTAGCCGCGCCGGCCAGATCAAACCCGGCGCAGCGGCAAGCGGTGCTCGACAGGCACTGCTCGCGATTCCCGCGCGGCCGGAACGAGCCGTTGCATGGCTGCGCGCCTGGCCTGCTGCCTGGTCTATGGAAAATGGGACGCGGCAAACGCCGCGGATGGCGTTCGAGGTGGCAGATGCACCTGAAGAATCGTCAGAGGGCCGGTAAGCCCGCGCACGTAAAGAAAACGCACCATAAAAACATAGACGTTCTTCAGGAAAATGGAACATCAATTTGTAAGGCCGTGTACTGCGTTTTGAATGCTGGTGCGCTCCCCGCTGCGCATCGCCATGCATCGCCGTTCGCGCTGTCAGTCGATGGGCTTTGCCTCGACCGGCTGATGCATGCCAATCGCCATACGATTCCACGCGTTGATGGCGGCCACGGCCCACGTCAACTCGACAATTTCCCCGTCGTTAAAGTGCTCCCGCAATGCCTGATATTCGACTTCACGATCCGCATGGCCGTCGGGAAGGCACGTCAACGATTCGGCCCACGCCAGCGCGGTCTGCTCCCTGGCGGTGAAGAAGTGGGTCTCGCGCCACGCCGACAGCACGCTCAGACGCTGCCATGATTCACCGCCCTTGCGCAGCTCGCGCGCATGCATGTCGAGACAGTAGGCGCAGCCGTTGATTTGCGACACGCGCGTGTGCACGAGTTCGATCAGCTGGCTGCCAAGGGACGACTCGGCCAGCGACTGGCTGACCGCATACAGCGACTTGTACTGGACGGGTGCGAGCGTGGTCCACGCGAGACGAGGTGCATTCATGATGTGCTCCGGAAAGGGCTGGTTAAGCAATGGAAGAAGGGCTGGCTTCGCATGTCTCGTGGCGCTGCGGGTTGTCGCGCAGCCACTGCGCCGCCTTTGCCTCGACGAGCGCAAGCGGCTGATCCGTCGATACCAGGCCCGCCGCCTGCATGAACGTGATGTCCTTGAGTCCGATCACGCCCAGCACGGCAGACAGATAAGGTCGAAAGAAGTCCGGCTGATAAGCCGGTTCGCGGAACATCGCGCCGCCAGCGGTCACGGCAACGAAAGTCGGACGGTCGCGCAGCAAGCCGACCTTGCCGCTCGCGCCCGCCTTGAACGTCACGTCGATACGCACGACGTGATCGATCCAGTTCTTGAGCACGGCAGGCACCGTGAAGTTGTGCACGGGCGTCGAGATCCACAGCATGTCCGCCTGATCCAGTTCACGAATCAGTTCGTCGGATACAGCGAGCGCCGCGCCGAACCGCTCTTTCGCAACCTCACCGGGCAGCACCAGCGACTCCGCGTACGCTTCCGTGATGGGCGGCAGCGGCTGCGCGCCAAGCTCGCGCCGCGTGATCCGGATGTCCCGCCCCAGACGTTCGGCCATGGCAGGCAGCAAATGACGGGTGAAGTGCCGGCTCGTCGAGTTGTCGCGCCGGGGGCTGCAATCGAGCAGCAACACGTTGAGGCTGTTCATGCCAGCTCCATGGTGAAGTGAAGGCCGCGGGCAAGCAGGCCGCAGCGGAAATAGAAGCGTTGCGCAAGCGCGTTGGCGAGCGCCGTATCGAGCACCAGACGCTGGCAGTCGTCCGCGCGACCCAGCGTGCCCAGTTCGGCCAGCAGGCGTTCGCCATGGCCGCGGCCACGTCCGGCCTCGTCCGTGATCAGATCGTCGACGTAGATGAAGCGGCCGTGAATCAGGTTGTCGATGCGCCGGTAGCCGGCCAGCGCGACAGCCTTGCCGTCTTCCCAAACGCCCAGCAGGCGATAGCCCTGCGCGCGTTGCAGCGCGACACGGGCGAGGAACTCCTCGCGCGAATTCAATTGGGGACGCAGTTGATGCATGACGTCGAAACAGGCCATCACATCGGCATCTGTTTCGGCGTGTCGGAGGGTTGGTGTGTCAGTCATGATGCCGATCGGGAGGGGTTGGTGTAGGCTTCAGTGTCGTCGTTCCATGACCCAGCCAACAGGGCCATTTTTTCTGCTTTAGACCAGGCCATGACACAGCCAGCGGCCCAGGCGAAACCGGGCGCTCCTCCCATCCACGAGCAGATCTATGCGCGATTTCGCGCGATGATCGAGCAGGGACAGCTCAGCCCCGGCCAGAAGGTGTCGTCCTTGCGGGCGCTGGCGACCGAACTGGGCGTGGCGCGCGGCACCGTGCAGGTCGCCTACGACCGCCTGCTCGGAGAGGGCTACCTCGTTGCCCGCGGTCCGGCAGGGACCTTCGTGTCGGAACACACGGCCCCGGCGCAACCCGCCCGCGCGAAGCAAGCCGCTGGCGCCGCAGTTGCGCTGCGGGCAGAGGGCGCGCCCGATAACATCATCGACGTGGACGGCGGCAGTCCCCCACCGTTTCAGATGGGGCTGCCCGCGCTCGACGAATTCCCGAGAAAGCTCTGGTCGCGACTGATGGCGCGGCAAGTTCGCAGGGCGGGATCGCTCACGAAGCCCGCGCCCGCGGGCTACATGCCGTTGCGCGAGGCGCTGGCGGCCTATCTGCACCGCTCTCGCGGCATCGACGCGGACGCGGGCCAGGTGTTCATCGTGCCCGCCTATACCGCTGGCCTAGCGTTGACCGTCGACGCGCTCGGCCTTGCGCGCGAAAGCGCCTGGGTCGAGCATCCAGGCTATCCGCCCACTGCGCAGACGCTGAACCGCCTCGCCCTGGCCGTCTGCGACGTGCCCGTGGACCAACACGGCATCGACGTCGCCTTTGGACGTGCGCACTTCCCCAATGCGCGGCTTGCCGTCGTCACGCCGTCGCATCAGAGTCCGACGGGCGTGGCGTTGCCGTTACAGCGTCGCGTGGAGCTTCTCGATTGGGCGGGCGAGCGTGACGCGTGGATCGTCGAAGACGACTACGACGGCGAGTACCGGTATCGCGGTCATCCATTGCCGGCGCTGAAAAGCATGGACTCGGGCGGCCGGGTGATCTATTGCGGCACGCTGAGCAAGGTGCTGTTTCCGGGGCTGCGGCTTGCGTATGTGGTCGTTGCGCAAAGCCTCGTTGCGCAGTTCGAACTGGCGTGCAGGCGCACCGTGCATGGCGGCTGCCCCGAACTGCTGCAGGCAGCGGTCGCCGGGTTCATCGGCGAAGGCCACTTCTCCCGGCATATCAAGCGAATGCGAACGCTCTACGCGCGACGGCGCGCACTGCTGGCCGAAGCGCTCGCGCCGTACGCGGCCGAAGGTTTCGTCGTTCATTTGCAGGACGGCGGCATGCATCTCCTCGTCGACGTACGCGACGATCTCGACGATGTGGTGCTGGCCAGCCGTGCCCGCAGAGCGGGCTTCGCCGTGCATGCACTCACGACATGGCGCAACGGCGCGCCGGGACGGCGCGGCCTGTTGATGGGATTCACCAACGTGCGCGATCGCGCCGAGGCCGACCGTCTGGTTGCGGACCTGATCCGCTCGTTCGAATTGCAGACGGGTTAACCGCGTAGTTCTTCCGCGTCAACGCATTGCTCGATATTTCCGATTCTCTCCATATGATTCGGCATCCGAATCATATGGAAAATCAATTCCTTCACACACAAAGCGGCACTGTACCGGCGAACGCCTGAGTCAGCGGATTCGACTCATCACGGCCCCGAACTCGAGGACGTCTCGATTGATGTTCGGGATGCAACACCGTGCTCCCCTCCGCGTGTCTTCTGCGCACCGTTGCTTCCTCTTACGATTCATTCTGCGCAAACAGAGCGCGACGAATCAAGCCGCCACTACACACCGAACCGAATGACAACGCCAGGCCCACCGCCATTGACGCTGCCCGACAAGCATTCCGGACGAGAGCCTCGCATCCTCTATTCGACCACGGTCACCGTCATGGGCGGAGGCACGGGCCATGGACGCGCGTCGGGTGTCGCGCGCCCGGATGACGGGCAACTCGCCGTCGAACTACGCATGCCCAAAGCGCTGGGCGGACCGGGTGGTGGAACCAATCCGGAGCAGTTGTTCGCCGCGCGGTATGCGGCCTGTTTTCATGGCGCGCTCAGCCTGTTGGCGGCCCGCACCGCGGTTCGCATTCACGACGCGTCAGTCGACGTCACCGTCGACTTCAGCCGGGACCCGACGGATGGCGTGTTCGTGCTGAGCGCGCATACGCGCGTCCATTTGCCGGGCTTCGAACGCGCCGTCGCCGAAGAACTGGTTCGCAAAACCGAATGGTTTTGCCCGTACACGAAGATGGCAAGGCAAGGCATCGTGAACGTCGTCGCGCTCGTCGCGGCTGGCGAGACGAGCGAGTCGTGACGCAGTTCGCCACATCGTAGAGAGGTTGGAAATGAACAGAATCGATCCATGGTTCCAGATTGTCAGCGGCTTGCACGGTCGCGGCCGGTTCGCCGCGCAGCGACATCCCGCATCCGCAGGACGCGGGCCGCACGAACGCTGCAGTCCGATGACCACCGCGATGGCCAATGCTTCGTCGATCCGCCGCATCGAGTGGCAGACCACGTGCACGATTCTGGTGACGTGGAGCGATTCGACGCTGGGCCGATTCGAAGATCAGACATGGCGAGCAGGTTTTGCGCGCACTTCAGGCATTTGCGGTCTGACGGGAGTGCCCGTTCGTCGCGGCGACCCGGTATTCCGGCCGCTACAGCGCGCCGGCGCACTGCCCAAAAACGCGTTCGACATGATTCTCGCGAACACGCTAAAGGCGCCGACGGTGAGTTGAAGACCGAACGAGTCACGGATTTATCGCAAGGCATTAACACAGAGGCAATCACTATGTCGGAAAGCAGCAATCAAAAGCAGAATCCTATGCGTCGAAACCTTTTGCTCGGCAGCGCCGCAGCCGCTGGCGGCCTCGCGGCAGCGCTGATTCCTGGCGCGCTACAGGCAGCGCAGCCGGGTGCGTCGCGTGACGCGCCGAAATCTCGCGGTCAACACGCGGCAAGCTATATCGCGACGAAAGACGGCACGCAGCTGTATTACAAGGACTGGGGAGCCGGCCGCCCCGTGGTGTTCTGTCACGGCTGGCCACTCAGCTCCGATAGCTGGGAGTCGCAGATGATGCTCGTGGCGTCGCACGGCTATCGCGCCGTCGCTCACGATCGTCGCGGGCATGGTCGTTCGAGTCAGCCCTGGAACGGTAACGACATGGACACGTATGCAGACGATCTCGCCACCGTATTCGACACGCTGAGTCTGAGGGATGCCATTCTGGTGGGCTTTTCCACGGGCGGCGGAGAAGTGGCGCGCTATCTCGGCCGGCATGGCACGAAGCGTGTTTCCAAAGTGGTGCTCGTTTCGGCCGTGCCGCCGTTGATGCTGAAAACGCCCGCCAATCCGGGCGGATTGCCCATCGACGTGTTCGATGGCCTGCGCGCGGCCCAACTGGCGAACCGCTCGCAGTTCTACAAGGACGTGCCGGCGGGTCCGTTCTACGGCTTCAATCGTCCGGGCGCCAAGCCGTCGCAGGGGCTGATCGATTCGTGGTGGATGCAGGGCATGCAAGGCGGCCACAAGAACACCTACGATTCGATCAAGGCATTTTCGGAGACGGACTTTACCGACGACCTGAAGAAGATCGACGTTCCCACGCTGATCGTGCATGGTGACGACGATCAGATCGTGCCCATCGACGCGGCAGGGCGCGCGTCCGCGAAGCTGATCCGGAATTCGAAGCTGATTGTCTATCCCGGTGCGCCGCATGGTTTGACGGACACGCATAAGGAGAAATTCAACGCGGATCTTCTTGCGTTCATCCAGAGCTAAACCGAATCGAAAGCCGACCAGAAAGGGCAAGCACTGCCGTGCTTGCCCCTTTTTATCCGCAATCGCGCTTCGTGCCCGATCGTGCCCGATCGTGCCTGAAGGCAGGGGCGAACGGCGACATGGAAAGCGCCCGTATTCTGCGAGGCGGCGGCTACACCTACGAGAGACATGAGCGACCCGCCTGCGACACCCGACGGAATGAGCGAACGCGCCGACGAAGCATCACTCGCATTCCTGATGCTGCTCGAACGCCTTTCTCCCGAAGCACGCGCGGCATATCTGCTGCACGAGATCTTCGGCGCGGACTATCGGGAGATCGCAGCGGTGCTTGGCAAGTCGAAAGCCGAGTGCCGGCGCCTGGTCATTCATGCCAAAGCGCAACTGCGTGATGAGCGGCTGCGCTAAACGCGAATCGACGCAGCCGCCCGTTCGGCTTACTGCAACGTATATCCGTTATCGACGATCAGATCCTGGCCGTATATACCACGTGAAGCGGGCGAAAGCAGGAACATGATCGTATCCGCAATAGCAGCGGGTTCGAGAAAGCGGCCGGGAAGCAAACGTTGATTGACGCGCTGCGCCACCGCGGAAAGCTGCTCTTGCGGCAATCCGAGGCTGGACCAGATCGCGGTCGCGGTCGGACCGGGCGACACGATATTGATTCTGATGCCGTCCGCTGCGTGTTCGACTGCGAGCGTTCTTGCGTGCGCCTTGAGCGCGGTCTTCGAGGCGATATAGGCGGCGAGTCCCGGAAACGTGACCTGTGACAGAAACGTCCCGATGAATACGACCGACGCAGACGTTCCCAACTGCTCTTTCAAGCTCGACAACGTATTCAGCGCACCCGCGCCGTTCACCGCCCATTGCCGCTCGAACGCGGAGACTTCCAGGCCATTGGCCAACTCGGCAATGCCCGCATTGGGGACCAGAAAGTCGACGGTGCCCAACTGACGGACCCGTTCGGAAAGCGCCATGAGATCGCCGCTTTGCGTGACATCCCCTTTTATCCATTCGAGCGCGTCGCCACATCTGGACTGCAACGAATCCAGTTCACCCATCGTGCGACTCATCGCCAGTACCTTGGCGCCGCTTGCCAGCAGACGCTCAACCGTCGCAAGTCCAATGCCGGAACTTGCACCCGTCACTACAGCCAGGCGATTCTCAAATCCTTCAAACATGGTTCTTTCCTTTTCATTTGTCGATTACGTTCTCTTGTCGTTGGTCCATTGCGCAGGCCGTCACGACCCAGTTCATATAACAAGGATCGGGCCAGCATAAGAACGCTTTGTTTTCAGCGAGTTGACGACAGGCGATGTCGAATTGACCCGAAACGATTCGACTACTTCAGTAGTCTTATCGACAAGGAAAGGAAATGAATTGCGCCATGCGCCGCGCAAGGGATGTTCCGCAACGAAGCCGCGTGCAACACGCGTTCGCCGCCCTCGCCACTGCGGCTCGGGCGGCACCAAACGGCTTAGCCGAAAGACGCTTGCGGATTACCCGCTGCCAATGCCTCTGCGCGATTCGGCGCCGGCGGATAGATCCATTGCGTGTTGATCATCTGCTTGCGCGCCTTCCCTTCGGCGTGCGTCAGCTTGATCTGTCGATCCCAGCCTTCCGAATAGACCGCGCCCCATTCGCCGAGATCGACGCACGTGGCGTAGAACGGCTGTCGATACGTCAGCGTCGGCACGCCGAGCAGATCCGCAGCGACGTTGTGTCCGCCGAACTGGCCCATCACGATGGCGTGCTGACAGGACATCAGCGCGTAGCGGCCGCTGTCGTCCGTCGATGCCTTCGCGACGTCACCCGCGACGAATACATTGGGCGCTTCCGGCACGCGCAAATCCGGCGCCACTTCGACGCGGCCGAGCGGATCGAGATTCGACGACACCTGCGCGGCCAGCGCGCTCGCGCGCATGCCGCCCGCCCAGATCACCGTGCCCGCTTCGATGCGTTGGCCCGACGCCGTGCGAACGCCGCCGGCATCGACGGACACCACGCCCGAACCCAGCAGCGCCTCGACGCCGAGCGATTCAAACGCCTCGGCGACGAACGGGCGGGGATTCGGCCCGAGATCGGGACCGATTGCATCTTGCGTGCCGATCACCACGACGCGAATCGCCGCGTCCGCGCCGAACTTCTCGCGCAGACGCTTCGGCAGTTCCGTTGCCACCTCGATGCCCGTAAAGCCGCAGCCCACCACGGCAACCGTATTGCGGGCCGGTGAAGCGGGCTGCTTCGCCAGCTTGTCGAGATGGTTATCGAGTTCCACAGCATCCTCGATACGATCCACCGAGAACGCGTGCTCCAGACCCGGCACAGGCGGCCTGCTGAGTTGACTGCCGCTCGTCAGCAGCAGACGGTCATACGCGAGCGAGCGAATTTGCCCGTTCGCAGACACGACGCTCACCGTCCTGTCCTGAACGGAAATTGCATCGACGCTGCCTTCGACATATTTCACGCCAATGGCATCGAGCAGCGGCAGCAGCGGCGCAGCCATCTTGTGCGGCTCGGCTTCATACATACGAGGGCGGATCTGCAGTTCGGGCTTCGGCGAAATCAACGTGATCTCAACGTCGCTGCTTCTGACGCCTGCGCCGTCGAGCACGCGAGCAGCGCCTAGCGCGCCCCATACGCCGGCAAAACCGGCACCCACAATCAGGATCTTCTGCGACATGAAATTGCCTTCGTTTAGAAAGTTGCGAAGTCGACGACCGGCGCGGCAACGCTTGCGGAAAGCATCGGCGAACGCGCCCGATCGACGTTGGAGACATTGCTCATGCGACCATCGTCGAGACGGATTGTAGGTTTGGAGATCGAACGCCAGAAGCACCGCGAACGCGTTCACCATGTTGCCTGCACGACAACAATAAGCGGTGAAGCGAGAAGGGATTTCGCAGAGAGGGAAAGCAGTGCCCGCCAGCAGAGCTAGCGCGCGAACTCCGTCGCCTTTGCCGCCTCGGCCAGATAATCGACGAACGAAGCGATGCGTGCCGATATCGCCGTGTTGCGATAGTAGACGGCATTGATCGGCTGCCGCACGTCCTGCGTCTGCCGCGCAAAAAGCTGGACGAGCCGGCCTTCGCGACGGTCGCGGCCCGTCATGAAATCGGACAGGCAAACAATGCCCGCGCCCTCCAGCGCCAGTTGCCGCAGCGTTTCGCCGCTCGACGACGCGATGGCCGGCTCGATCCGGTACAACTCGTTGTCCGGCCCGATCAGCGGCCAGACGTTGAGCGACTCGGGCTGCGTAAATCCCAGCAGCGAGTGCTTCGCGAGGTCGTCCACGCGTTTGGGATGACCATGCGCCTTCAGATACGCCGGCGTCGCCAGCACCCGTATGCGACTGCTGCCCACGGGCCGGCTATGCAGCGTCGAATCCTTGAGCCGTCCGATCCGGATCGCGACATCGGTGCGGCGTTCGAGCAGATCGATGATGCCTTCGTTGCTGTTCAGTTCCAGTTCGACCTGCGGATAGCGCGCGCGATAACCCGCGACGAGCGGCACGATCACATGCAGCATGAACGGCGTGGCGGCATCGACGCGCAAGCGTCCGGATGGCCGCTCGCGGCGCGCCGCGAGTTGCTCTTCGGCGTTCTCGACCGCACCGATGATCTCGCGCGCGTTTTGCAGAAAGGCCTTGCCCTCTTCCGTCAGTTCGAGGCGCCGGGTGGTCCGCCGCAGCAGCGTGGTTTGCAGCTTTTCCTCGAGCCGTGCCAGGGTCCGGCTCGCGCCGGAAACGGTCTGCTCCAGTTGTTCGGCAGCAGCCGTGATCGAGCCCGTGTCGACCACGGTCGCGAAGGTTTGCAGTTCGTCGAGAGTAACTTTCATACTTGATCTGAAATCAAAAGTGTTTCCTTTATAGACTAGTTTTTCTGCAAAAGTAAAGCGGGCACACTTCGTCCATCCGTTAAAGCCTCTCAATCATGCTTTCTGGTAGACGACCATGCCACTTGCCCTCTTCGCGCTGACGCTCAGCGCCTTCGCAATCGGGACGACCGAGTTCGTCATCGTCGGACTCATCCCGACCATCGCCGCCGATCTCGGCGTCACGCTCCCCTCCGCGGGTCTGCTCGTCAGCCTGTATGCGCTGAGCGTCGCCATCGGCGCGCCGCTGCTGACCGCCCTGACCGGACGCGTGCCGCGCAAAACCTTGTTGATCGCGTTGATGGCGCTCTTCACGATCGGCAATCTGGTCGCGTGGCGCGCCCCGTCGTATGAATCGCTTGTGGTGGCGCGCATTCTGACGGGGCTCGCGCACGGCGTGTTCTTCTCGGTCGGCTCGATCATCGCGACCACGCTCGTGCCGAAAGACAAATCAGCCAGCGCGATTGCCACGATGTTCAGCGGCATGACCGTCGCATTCGTCGCGGGCATTCCGCTTGGCACGTTCATCGGTCAGCATTTCGGCTGGCGCGCGACGTTTCTCGTCGTCGCGCTGTTCGGCCTGGTCGCGATGCTCGGCGCGTTGTTCTTCATGCCGAACAACCTGCCGCACAAGCGTCCGGCGTCGCTCGGCCAGCAGGCTCGCGTGATCGTTCATCCGCGTCTGTTGCTGGTGTATGCGATGACGGCTGTCGGCTATGGCGGCTCGCTGATCGCGTTCACGTTCATGGCGCCGATTCTCGAACAGATCGCGGGATTCACGCCGTCGCAGGTCAGCATGGTGCTCGTCGCGTATGGCGTTTCCGTCGCGGCCGGCAACGTGTGGGGCGGCAAGCTCGCCGACGCGCAAGGACCTGTGAAGGCATTGAAGCGGATTTTCCTTCTGCTCGCTGTCGTGCTGCTGGTGTTCACGTTCACGTCGCACAACGCGTGGCTCGCCGTGCTGACCATGCTCGCATGGGGTGCCGTCGCATTCGGCAACGTGCCCGGCCTGCAGGTCTACGTGGTCAAGCAGGCGCAGCAGTTCGCGCCGCAAGCAACGGATGTCGCGTCGGGCTTCAACATCGCCGCGTTCAACCTCGGCGTGGCGGGCGGATCGTCGCTGGGCGGCGTGATCGTCGCGCACCTCGGGCTGGGCCACACGCCGTGGATCGCCGCTGCCGTGACCATGCTGGCGTTCGGCTTGACGGCGTGGAGCGGCCGCCTCGACCGCCGCGCGGGACTCGCCGAGCACACGGCCGAAGCCGTCGCGGCGACGCATTGAACTTGAGTCGAATCGCACGGGGTACGGCAGGTCTGTACTCTTGATCGAAAATCAAATTTCTTTCGCGTTTCGAGTGGTTTTTCGAATGAATCGAACGGGCCAGAATGAAGCTTGTTCATCGCCTGGCGAATCTATCAATCAAGGGGTATCACCATGAGTCACATTCCGGCATTTGGTCTCGGCACGTTCCGGCTGCAAGGCCAGGTCGTCATCGATTCGGTGCGCAACGGCCTCGAGCTGGGCTATCGCACCATCGACACCGCACAGATCTACGGCAATGAAGCGGAAGTCGGCGAAGCGATCGCCGCTTCGGG
Organism: Paraburkholderia sp. XV; assembly: GCF_020177535.1. Classification (NCBI taxonomy): domain Bacteria; kingdom Pseudomonadati; phylum Pseudomonadota; class Betaproteobacteria; order Burkholderiales; family Burkholderiaceae; genus Paraburkholderia; species Paraburkholderia sp. XV. Next base: position 15,664 of record NZ_JAGUUD010000004.1, read on the forward strand.
GGTTGCGCGCGACGAGCTGTTCCTGACCACGAAGATCTGGGTCGACAACTACTCGCGCAACAAGCTCGTTGCGAGCCTTAAAGAGAGCCTGACGAAGCTGCGCACCGATCGCGTCGACCTGACGTTGATCCATTGGCCCGCGCCGGACAACGGCGTCCCGCTCGAGGAATTCATGAGCGCGCTCGCGGATGCAAAGACGCAAGGACTCACGCGCCAGATCGGCATTTCGAACTTCAACATCGCGCTGACGAAGCAGGCCATTGCGGTGGTCGGCAAAGACAACATCGCAACCAATCAGATCGAGCTGAGTCCGTATCTGCAGAACCGCAAGCTCGTCGAATTTCTCGGCGAACAGGGCATTCATGTCACGTCCTACATGACGCTCGCTTACGGCAAGGTGCTGAAGGACCCGGTTATCGGCGCGATCGCCAAACGGCACGACGCCACGCCGGCGCAAGTCGCGCTCGCCTGGGCGCTGCAACTGGGCTATTCGGTGATTCCGTCGTCGACGAAGCGCGAGAACCTCGCCAGCAACCTGCTCGCGCAACAACTGCCGCTTACTGCCGACGACATGGCGCAGATCGCCGCGCTCGAACGCAACGGCCGCGAAGTCAGCCCTAGCGGTCTCGCGCCCGTGTGGGACTAACGAAAAACCACGCTCGCGGCGAACCTGCCGTGAACGACGCAAGGAATCGCATCATGAAGAACGACCCGCTTTTCGAACCCCTCGCGCTCGGCGCGCTCACCCTTTCCAACCGGATCGTGATGCCGCCGATGACACGCTCGCGCGCCAGCCAGCCCGGCGACGAAGCCAACGATCTGATGGCTGCCTACTATGCGCAGCGCGCCAGCGCCGGTCTGATCGTCAGCGAAGGCACCTACATTTCGCCGCTGGCAAAGGGCTATGCATGGACGCCCGGCATTCACACGCAGGCGCAGATCGACGGCTGGCGCAAAGTCACGACGGCGGTCCACGAAGCGGGCGGACGCATCTTCGCGCAGCTGTGGCATGTCGGCCGGTTGAGCCATACGAGCCTGCTCGGCGGTGAACAGCCCGTGTCGTCTTCCGCGCTACAGGCGAAGGGCGTCAACGTGTTCATCGCCGGCGCAGACGGCAGCAACGTGCCGGGCTTCGTGCAGGCATCGGCGCCGCGCGCGCTGAGCACGGCGGAAATCGCCCACGTGGTCGGGCAGTATCGGGAGGCGGCCGGCAACGCGATGCTCGCAGGCTTCGACGGCGTCGAACTGCATGCGGCCAACGGCTATCTCGTCAATCAGTTCATCGATTCCGATGCGAACCACCGCACGGACGAGTACGGCGGCTCGCTGAAAAATCGCCTGCGGTTTCTGGACGAAGTCACGCGTGCGCTGATCGACGGCACGGGTGACGCGCAGCGCGTCGGCATCCGTCTCGCGCCGCTGACCACCCTCAACGGATGCGTCGACGCAGACCCCGAAACGACCTACCTCGCAGCCGCGAAGCTGCTCGGTGAAATCGGCGTTGCGTATATCCATATCGCGGAAGCCGATTGGGACGATGCGCCGCATATGCCCGTCGAATTCAAGCAGCGCATCCGGCAAGCCTATCCAGGCGCGTTGATCTATGCGGGCAAATATACGGCGGATCGCGCGCGCGAGGCCATCGCCGCAGGTTGGGCGGACCTCATTGCATTCGGCCGCCCTTTCGTTGCGAATCCCGATCTGCCGCAGCGCCTGCGCAGCGGGGCCGATCTTGCCGTGCATGAACGCGACACACTGTTCGGCGGCGGCGCTCGAGGGCTCACGGACTACCCGGCGCTCACGGGCACCAACGACTGACGAACGGTCCTCTATCCACGACAACCCACCGACGTCGCGCGTCGAGTGCCTCGTGGGCGTGACACGCCTCAAGACGACTCTGGACACTCAGGGCCGCTGACCCGCGCTGAACCTGTACGTGCCAATTCGCACGGTGCGTGCGTTTTGCGAAACGCGGTATCCGTCGTACCAGTACCTTGCGTAGCTACCGTGGCGCCCTGCTTTCATGGGCTCCGCAGAAACTGCGACATTCGCGATGACTGGTCAACGGAGATTTATATGTCAGCAAACACCATTGCAGCTTACCTGGCCCAAACGCTCGCGACAGCGGGCGTCGAACGCATCTGGGGCGTGACGGGCGACAGCCTGAACGGTCTTGCCTACGCACTCGACAAGGTCGGCGGCATCCGCTGGATGCATACGCGCCACGAAGAGTCCGCTGCATTCGCGGCGGGCGCCGATGCCGCATCCACGGGCCGGCTCGCCGTGTGCGCCGGCAGTTGCGGTCCGGGCAACCTGCATCTGATCAATGGTCTGTTCGACTGTCATCGCAATCACCAGCCCGTGCTCGCGATCGCCGCACACATTCCATCGACGGAGATCGGCCTCGGCTACTTTCAGGAAACGCATCCGCAGGAGTTGTTCAAGGAGTGCAGCCATTACGTGGAGCTCGTGTCGTCGGCTGCGCAGTTTCCGCGTGTCCTCGCGCGCGCAATGCGTACGGCCATCGAGGAGCGCGGCGTGGCGGTGATCGTGCTGCCTGGCGACGTCGCCTTGGGCGACGGCCCCGACGAATTGCCGACGTGGACGGAAAGCGCGCCGCCGCGCATCGTGCCCGCCGAAGCCGATCTGGAGCGCCTTGCGACCCTGCTCAATACGTCGGATGCCGTCACGATCATGTGCGGCAGCGGCACACAGGGTGCACACGACGAAGTCGTGGCGCTTGCCGATACGCTCGGCGCGCCTGTCGTGCATGCGTTGCGCGGCAAGCAGTTCGTCGAGTACGACAACCCATTCGACGTCGGCATGACGGGGCTGATCGGTTTCAGCTCGGGGTATCACGCGATGATGTCGTGCGACACGCTGCTGCTACTTGGCTGCGATTTTCCGTATCGTCCGTTCTACCCGCCGCACGCGAAGATCGTGCAGATCGACTGGAAGGGCTCGCAACTCGGTCATCGTGCGCCGCTGACGCTGGGTCTGGTCGGAACGGTCAAGGATACGATCGCGGCGACGCTGCCCAAACTTCAGCGCAAGCAGGACCGTGGCTTCATCGACACGGCGCGCAAGCATTACGCCGCCGCGCGCAAGAGCCTCGACGAGCTCGCGACGCCTGCGCCCGCGGGCAGGCCGGTGCATCCGCAGTACCTTGCGCGCATGATCGACGAAATCGCCAGCGAAGATGCCATCTTCACCGCCGACGTCGGCACGCCAACCGTGTGGTCCGCGCGTTATCTGACGATGAACGGCAAGCGTCAATTGCACGGATCGTTCAATCATGGGTCGATGGCGAATGCGATGCCGCAGGCGCTCGGTGCGCAGGGCGCGCATCCGGGCCGTCAGGTCGTGTCGCTTTCGGGTGACGGCGGCCTGTCGATGCTGCTCGGCGATCTGCTGACCGCGCGCCAGCTGGGGCTGCCAATCAAGGTCGTGGTGTTCAACAATAGCGTGCTGGGTTTCGTTTCGATGGAACTGAAAGCGAGCGGCTATCTCGACACGAACGTCGATCTGAGCAAAACCGATTTTGCAGCGATTGCGAAAGGCGCAGGCATCTTCAGCATTCGCGTCGAAGATTCGGAACAGGTGGCCGGAGCGTTGAAGGAAGCCTTCGCGCATGATGGCCCGGCCGTCGTCGATGTCGTGACGGCGAAACAGGAACTCGCGATGCCGCCCAAGATCGAACTCGAACAGGCCAAGGGTTTTAGTCTGTACATGATGCGCGCCATTCTGAATGGCCGCGGCGACGAAATCGTCGACCTCGTGCGGACCAATTTCCGTTGATGCATGGGGCGTCGGCGCGCCGCCATTCGTACTTTAAGGATGGCGGCTACCGAAGTCCCGCATTGGTTCCGTCAGGTGGTAATTTCGCGTGTGAAGCGCACTTCTGCGAGTCGTGCCAAGCGCGCTCACGCTGAGAAGAAACGTCTGGCGCTGGTGCGTGAACGTGCATAACGTCAGCGCCCCGCCAGCATCCTTCCACCGAGCCCAATCAACAGCACGCCCGCCGTCGTATCGATCACGGCTTTGCGCCGGACCATGAAGCCGCGAATGGCGGGATGAGACGCCAGCAGCGCCATCGCGCAGTACCACCCGCACGATATGCCGATCGACAGCGCGACGACAGCGATATCGAACGATAGTGTGGCGTGAGCAGGCACCATCACGGCAAATATGCTGCCGTAGAACGCGACCGATTTGGGGTTCGTCATGCTCACGAAATAGCCGCGTTTCGCGGCAGCCCAACCCGACCCGGCGGTCCGTGCAGGCGCGGACAAAGGTTGGCGGGCAGTCACGATCATCTTCGCGCCGAGCCAGATCAGATAGGCCGCACCCGCAATCCGCAAGGTCGTCTCGATCCAGGCGACGTGCGTGACGATCAGGCTCAGGCCCGCGATCGCTATCAACGCCCAAGTGCCCGACGCAGCCGCCAGCCCCAGACCCGTCGATACGCCAGCATGTCGCGACGCAACCGCCGTCGATGTGACGATCACGAAGTTAGGCCCCGGGCTGGCAACGCTGAGCAGCAACACGCCGCACAGCGCGAGCAAACTGTTGATGGGATCGAGCATGGTGTCTTCCACGGACGTTGGGCAAAAATCGGATTTCCATCATACGCGAGGGGATGCGAAGCCCCGCTGCAACATGCCTCTGAAGCGCAAACGCCGCCTTCAATACGCGTAACTGCTAATCACGCGCCTGACCGTTTCCAGCGATTCGCGCAGCACATCGAGTTCGACGGAACCCAACGCGAGGCGCACCGCATGCGGCACATGGTGCGAAGTCGCGTACGGTTCGGCCGTCGATACGGAAATGCGCTCGCGCATGAGCGCCGCAGCAACCTGATCGGCACGCACTTCTTCCGACAACGGCAACCAGACGAAATACGACGACGGGTGACGAACGCAATTCAGGCCCGCGAGAATCCCGGCGGCCATGGCTTGCCGGACCTTCGCGTCGCGGCGCTTCTCCGCTTCGAGCCGCTTGACGGTGCCGTCGTCGAGCCACGCGCACGCGATCGACGTCATCACGCCGGGCGTATTCCACGTCGTCGCCCTGATGATCCGCTCGATGGCCTTCATCGATTCAGCCGAGGCCACGACAAAACCCACCCGCAATCCGGTAGCGACGTTCTTCGAAAGACCGGACACGTACACGGTCGTTTCCGGCGCGAGCGCGGCGAGCGGCGCAGGCGGTTTGCCCGCGAGGAACGCGTACGCGGCGTCTTCGATAATCAATAGCCCGTGCCGGCGCGCAATCGACACGAGTTGCCTGCGCCATTGCGCACCCGTCACCCAACCGAGCGGATTGTGCAGCGTCGGCATCACGTACACGGCGCGCACGCGTCGAGTCCTGCACAAGCGTTCGAGCGCGTCGAGATCGAACCCTTGACCGTCCGCGGGTATCGGCGCCAGTTCGAGTCGACAGGCCTCGGCCAGCACCTTGAACCCCGGATAGGTCAGCGTGTCCACTGCGACCACGTCACCAGGGCCCAGCAGCGCCATGACGGTTGCAGCCAGGCCTGCTTGCGCGCCGTTCACGAGCGACACCTGCTCCCAGCCAACGTCGAGCCCCCTGCACGCGAGATGACGCGCGACGGCCGCGCGTTCATGCTGGCGTCCGCCATGCGGCTGATAGCGAAGCAGGCTTTCCAGATCGCCGGATGCAGCAAGCTGGCGCAACGCGCCGCGCAACAGATCCGCCTGGCCCGGCAGCGCCGGATAATTGAAATTGAGGTCGACCATGCCCGCCGCCAGCGCGAACTGATCGATGCCCTGTCTGGGCGGCAGCGAGATTTCCCGCACGAACGTACCGCGTCCCGCCTCTCCGCTGACGAGTCCCATCGCCGCGAGTTCGGCGTAGACACGCGTCGCCGTGACGAGCGCGAGGCCGTGCGTGGACGCGAGCTGACGATGCGTCGGCAGGCGCGTGCCGGCGCGCAGGCGTCCCGAGCGGATATCCGCGGCGAGCGTGTCGACGAGTTCCTTGTACCGGGGCTGAGCCATGCGCAGATGTATCCATGACAATTATTTGATTGTAATGGTATCTGCGCATAGCATCGTCGTACCACATTCATCGGCGGGCGGACATCATGCACATCGCGATTCTCACTTTCGAAGGCTTCAACGAACTCGATTCGCTGATTGCGCTCGGCATACTCAACCGCATCAGGAAGCCGGGCTGGCGTGTGTCGCTTGCGACGCCGCAGGCACGCGTGAAATCGATGAACGGCGTGGTGATAGAAGGGCAGATCGCGCTGCACGAGGCGAATGCTGCCGATGCAGTGATTGTCGGCAGTGGCGTGATGACGCGCAACGTCGTTGCCGATCAGACGTTGATGGCGCAGATGCAATTCGACCCGTCGCGCCAACTGCTCGGCGCGCAGTGCTCCGGCACACTCGTGCTGGCGAAGCTCGGACTGCTCGATGGCGTGCCCGCCTGCACGGACCTGACCACGAAGCCGTGGGTCGAGGAAGCCGGCGTGGACGTGCTCAATCAACCGTTCGTCGCGCGAGGCAACGTCGCGACCGCGGGCGGATGTCTGGCTTCCCAGTATCTGGCGGCGTGGGTCATTGCGCGACTTGAAGGCGTGGATGCCGTCGCGAGCGCGATGCATTACGTCGCGCCTGTGGGCGAAAAGGACGAGTACGTTGCGCGCGCGATGCGCAATATCACGCCTTTTCTGCAAGAGACGAGTGCAGCCTTTTAAACCGTTTGCCGCCTCCCGGACATCGAAATCGCGACGCGATTCCCACGCGATGCGACATGGGAAAGAGTACGAAAAAGTCACTAGAAAAATAAATCGAATCCAGCGTCAATTCCGCTCAAGCCGCCCCGATATCGGCCGACAACCAACGTAATCAACGATGCGCATTGCTTCGTCTTTAGCGCACCGCGGGTCGATATCGGATAGTGGTTCGTCATTGGGCAGAGGTCATTTTGAAGCTTACGGATTCGATCGCATTCAAGTTCAGCGCGGCATCGGGCGCCGCGCTCGCAGTCACGGTTCTACTTCTCACTACAGTCGGCGCGTTGAACGTGCGTCATCAGGCGGTCGACGAGTTCGAGCAGTCCAGTCACGCCAGAATCGTCCAGGCCGACGAATCGCTCGATGTGAGCTTCAGGGAGGTCGAACAGAACCTCACGTATCTGACGCAAACGGCGCAACTGAAAGCCGCTGACCAGAGCATCACCGATTATCTGAACCACGGCGGCCAGATGACGCCGGACAAGAACGGTGAAATCGAGAAGTCCATCTTCGCGCTGCTCAAGCAGTTCGGCGATACGCATCCCAACATGCGCTATCTCGACATCGGCACGCATTGGGGCGGCTACGTGCAATGGCCGATCGAAAGCCTGAACGGCGAGCACTACGACCCGCGTGTCAGGCCGTGGTACCAGCTTGCGATGACGGCGCCCGAGCGCGTCGTGCGGCCCGCGCCCTATCTGAGCGCGGCCGGTTCCGGCGGCGCGATCATTCCGTTCGCGCGCGTCGTGAAGGACGGCAAGGACGAAATTCTCGGCGTGCTCGAAGGCGACATCTCGCTCGACGACTTCGCACGGCTCACCAGCGGCATCCAGTTCGGCAAGACCGGCTATCTGCTCGTGACGGACAGCAGCGGAAAAATTCTGATCGATCCGCGTGAGAAGAAACACGAGTTCAAGGAACTGAAGGGCCTGGGCGGGGGATACGAACAGCTGTCCAATGGCAGCGACGGGCTCGTTCGCATCCAGATGGACGGCGTCGACTATCAGTCGTTCATCTACACGTCGCCCAAGAACGGCTGGAAGTACTACGCGCTCGTGCCTGAATCGGAAATGATGGCGGCCGCCAACCGGCTCACATGGACGCTGATCGCGACGGGGCTGCTGGTGCTCGTGGTCGCCGTGCTCGCCATGGTTGCGTTGGGCCGCAGAATGACCGGTCCCATTCGCAATCTCGCCAACTCGATGCACGAAATCGCCTCCGGCGACGGCGACATGACGCGGCGTCTGCCGCAACTCAGCAACGACGAAGTAGGCCATCTCGCGAAGCAGTTCAACGCATTCGTCGAAAAGCTGCATGGCGTGCTGCTCAAGGTGAGGACGAACAGCCGTCACCTCGAACTCGCTGCGGGTGAAGTGTCGGCGGGCAATCTCGACCTGTCGTCGAGAACCGAGCAACAGGCCGCGTCGATCCAGCAAACGGCCGCCAGCATGGAAGAACTGGCGGGCACCGTGCGCGGCACCGCCGATCAGGCGATGACGGCCAACGCCGTCGCGGCGGGCGCCGTGGATGCCGCGCGGCGCGGCAACGAGGCCGTCGCGGGCGCGGCGAAGACGATGAACACGGCTGTCGAGCAATCGGGGCGTATCGTCGGCATTGTGGGGATGATCGAGGGCATCGCGTTCCAGACCAACATCCTGGCGTTGAACGCCGCTGTCGAGTCGGCGCGCGCGGGCGAGAGCGGACGCGGCTTTGCCGTCGTCGCGGCCGAAGTGCGCAACCTGGCCCAACGTTCGACCAGCGCGGCAAAAGAGATCAAGGCGCTGCTCGAGGCTTCCGTCGGCAATGTCGAGGCGGGGGCCGAACAGGTCAATCTCGCGGGCAAGACGATCGCCGAACTGACGGATGCCGTGTCCAACCTCGCCACCATTACCAGCGAAATCGCGGATTCGGCACGCGAGCAAAGCCGCGCGATCGGCGAAGTGAATCAGGCGGTGTCGCTGATGGATCAGTCGACCCAGCAGAACGCAGCGCTGGTGGAAGAGATTGCCGCCACGTCCGAATCGCTCAGCACCCAAGGCAAGGATCTGAACGCGACGGTTGGGTTCTTCAAGCTCGGTGCGTAAGGCGTGGACGCTGGCAGCCAGGCGGCCCGGATGAACGCCGCCTGACTGCGACGCCGGGCGGCCGTTCCCGGCGCACGAGCACCGTTCTCGTTTCGAGAAGTATCAATTGACCTGGCGAGGGATTCTGCTGCGAAGGCAGCGTCCCTAGACTTTGCATCAAGTGATCGGGATGTCCCAGTCACCTCTGACCAAAGGAAACCGCCATGAAGCTCTACTACCACCCGCTGTCCGGCCACTCGCACCGCGCCCGCCTGTTCCTCTCGCTGCTGGGCATCGAGCACCAGTCGATTCAGGTCGATCTCGCGGCCGCCGAACACAAATCCGCCGAATTCCTGAAGCTCAACCGCTTCGGCCAGGTGCCCGTTCTGGTCGACGGCGACACCGCGATCTCCGACTCCAACGCGATTCTGGTGTACATCGCCCGCAAGTTCGGCAAGACCGACTGGCTGCCGCAAGCGCCCGCGCAGGAAGCCGCCGTGCAGCGCTGGCTGTCCGTGGCCGCTGGCGAGATCGCCTTCGGCCCGGCCGCCGCGCGACTCATCACCGTATTCGGCGCAAAATACAACGCCGAAGAACTGATTGCCCGCGCGCATCGCATCCTCAAGCTGATCGACGAAGAGCTGGCCGGGCGCGAGTACATCGCGCAAGCTCACCCGACGATTGCCGATGTCGCGCTGTACAGCTACATCGCGCGTGCGCCGGAAGGCAATGTCGACCTGTCGTTCTACCCGAACGTCAATGCGTGGTTGCGCCGCATCGAGGCGCTGCCTGGCTTCGTCGAGTTCCAGAAAACCCCTGTCGGCCTCGCCGCCAACAGCTGAGCGAGTCAGTGAGCGGGAAGCCCACGCGTGGCTTTCCCGGCTTTACGCCCGGAGGCAAATCATGAGCACGGTATCGACGGAAAAAGGGTCGCCCTGGCACGCAGGCGAACTGGCGCTGCAGGAGAAAGTCGGCGTGGCGGCGAAGATGCAGGAACTCGGCCGCCGGGTAATCCGCGACTACATGCCCGATCAGCACCGCACTTTCTACAGACAATTGCCGTTCATCGTGGCAGGCGCGGTGGCTGACGACGGCGACGTATGGGCGACACTCGTGGCCGGTCAGCCGGGCTTCATGCAGTCGCCGACCGAGAAGGTTCTGCACATGGCCGTCGCCGCTGACCCGCATGACCCGGCGTCCGGGGGCTTGCACGAAGGCGCGGCGATCGGCCTGCTCGGAATCGAGTTGCACACGCGCCGCCGCAATCGCATGAACGGCCTGTTGCGTGGCGCGACGCCGCACGGTTTCGACGTCGAGGTCATACAAAGCTTCGGCAATTGCCCGCAATATATCCAGGCGCGCGATTTCGAATTCATCCGCGATCCCGGCAGTTTTTCCGCGATCGCGCCCAAGGAGTTCGCTGGCCTGACCGGACACGCCCGCGCGATGATCGAAGCAGCGGACACGCTGTTCGTCGCGTCCTATGTGGGCGAAGGCGAGCACCGTCAGGTCGACGTATCGCATCGCGGCGGCAAGGCGGGCTTCGTGCGGATCGGCGACGACGGCCGGCTGACCATTCCCGATTTCGCGGGCAACCTCTTCTTCGCGACGCTCGGCAACTTCCTCGTCAACCCGCGCGCTGGGCTCGTCTTCGCCGACTTCGAAACGGGCGACCTGCTGCAATTGACGGGCGAAGCGACCGTCGATCTGGACTCGCCCGAGATTGCCGCGTTTCAGGGCGCGGAACGGCTGTGGCATTTCACGCCGCGACGCATCGTGTATCGCGAGGGCGCGCTGCCGCTGCGCTGGAAGTTCCAGGCCAATGGCTGGTCCCCGAACTCGCTGATGACAGGCAGCTGGGACGAAGTGACGAGCCGCCTGAAGGCCGCCGAGCTGGCGAACGCATGGCGGCCGTTCAAGGTGACGAATGTCGTCGACGAAAGCTCGGTGATCCGTTCGTTTCATCTCGAACCGGTCGACGGCGCGGGGCTCATTCCACATATCGCGGGTCAGCATCTGCCCATCCGCGTCATGCCGCCCGGTCACGACAAGGCTGTGATCCGAACCTACACGCTGTCGACGGCCCCCGCCGACGGCCTCTACCGGATCAGCGTGAAGCGCGATGGGCTCGTATCGTCACATCTGCACGACACGCTGCACATCGGCAGCGTCGTCGAAGCGCGTGCGCCCGCCGGCCAGTTCACGATCGACGCCGCCGAGCGCCGTCCCGCCGTGCTGCTCGCCGCCGGGGTCGGCATCACGCCCATGCTCGCGATGCTCAGGCACATCGTCTACGAAGGGCTGCGCACGCGGCGCGTGCGCCCCACCTGGTTCTTCCAGTCGGCGCGTACGCTGAAAGAGCGCGCGTTCAGCCGCGAGATCGAAACGCTCGCGGTATCCGCGAAAGGCGCGGTGAACGTGGTGCGCGCATTGAGTCACATCGACGGCGCCCGCGAAGGCAAAGACTTCGACGTGGAAGGCCGGATCGATGTCGCGTTGCTGTGCGACACGCTGCCCTTCAACGACTACGACTTCTATCTTTGCGGACCATCGGCGTTCATGCAGTCCATGTACGACGGCTTGCGCAATCTCAACGTCGCTGACAACCGTATTCATGCCGAAGCGTTCGGACCATCGGGGCTGCAACGCAGAAAAGATGCTGCCGCCGTCACGGGTCCCGTTCGCGTCGCAGCGGAGCAACCGGTCCCCATCGCCTTCGTCAAGTCGGGCAAGGAAGCGCGCTGGAGTCCGGACAGCGGTTCGCTGCTGGAGCTTGCTGAAGCGCGCGGACTGAATCCTGAATTCGGTTGCCGGGGCGGTAGCTGCGGGACTTGCCGCACGCGCATCGTGGAAGGCGCGGTGGCGTACACCATGACGCCGGAGTTCACCGTGCCCGACGACGAAGCGTTGATCTGTTGTGCCGTGCCCGCCAATGCGGACACGGGCGGCGGCGACCGCCTGCTGCTCGATCTGTGAGGCAGGCTGCACGGGGAGGGTTGCGAAACGCTGTTATGCTTGACGCTCGCTTGCCTGCCGACGCCCGGCAGGCGTCCTCTATCCGCTTCCCGTTCATCTCCTCAGACATGGACAGGCTCCAGGCAATGAACACCTTCGTCACCGTGGTCGAGACGGAAGGTTTCGCGTCCGCGGCGCGCAAACTCAACGTGTCGCCATCGGTCATCAGCCGGGTGATGAACGAACTCGAAGAACACCTCGGCGTGCGGCTGTTGACCCGCACGACGCGCATCGTGCGGATGACCGATGCGGGTGCCAAGTTCTTCGAAGATTGCCGCCGCATCCTCGCGGAAGTCGAGGTGGCCGAGCTTTCCGCCGCCGGTGCGAACACCACGCCGCGCGGCCAGTTGACCGTGACGGCACCTGTGCTGTTCGGCAAGATGTATGTGACGCCCATCGCTCACGACTATCTGACGCGCTATCCGGCCGTCAATCTGAATTGCTGGTTTCTGGATCGCGTCGTGAATCTCGTCGACGAAGGGGCGGATGTCGCGGTCCGCATCGGCGACCTGCCGGATTCATCGTTGCAGGCAATCGCTGTCGGCAAGGTGCGCCGCGTGCTGTGCGCTTCGCCTGCATATCTGGAAGCGCATGGCGTGCCGCAGCGCCCCGAAGATCTCGCGTCTCATGTCACGGTGCAGGCGACGGGCCTCACGCCCGCGCCCGAATGGCGCTTTCGCGTGGACGACAAGCCGCTGACGGTGCCGATCCAGCCGCGTCTCGTGACCACGACCAATGATTCCGCGATCTCGTCGGCCGTGGCGGGGCTGGGTATCGTGCGGCTGTTGTCGTATCAGGTCGCGCAGGAACTCGCGGAAGGCACGCTGCGCGCCGTGCTGGCCGATTACGAGCTGGCTGCGTTGCCCGTGCATGTCGTCCATCGCGAAGGCAAGCATGCGAACCAGAAAGTGCGCGCCTTTCTCGACCTCGCGATCGAAACGCTCAGGGCGAAAGCTTCGCTCTGGCATGCGTAGATGCGCCGCTTACCCGTTGCATGACACGCACGATGCCCCGCTCCACTGACAACGCCCGGACAACAGCAAAAGAGCATGCGCGGTATGGCTATGCCGACGGCACGGGTATCGAAGTGCTTCATGCCCGCTTCGAGCGCCATCGGTTCACGCCGCATGCGCACGACACGTGGGCGATCGGCGCCGTGCTTCGCGGCGCAAAAGACTCGATGACCAGCGCGCGGCAACCGTCGATCGTCCAGGCGGGCGAGGTGTACGCGATTGCGCCGCACGTCGCGCATGCGGGAATGTCCATCGGCGATCACGGATGCGAATACGTGATGCTCTATGTGCCCGATGACGAATGGCGTTTGCAGTGCGATATTCACGGTGTTTCGCCGAACGCATTTTCGCAGCCTGTGACGATCCGCCGTGCAATGGCGCCGTTCGCGCAGTTCGCCGCGTTGTCGATGCAAGGCTCGCGGCATTCGCCGGCATGGCCCGATGAATGGGCTCTGTTGTGTGAGGCGGTGCTCGGTTCGATGAACGATCGGAATACGTCTGCGCCGTTTTCTTCGAAAGCCGCCGACAAACGTCTGCGCGACGCGCGGGCCTACTTGCAGGCATTTTCCAGCCGTAACGTATCGCTCGACGAGCTGGCGCGCGAGGCGTCGCTATCGGCGTCCGAATTGTGCCGGCGCTTTACCGCTGCGTTTGGGCTGAGTCCGCATCGTTACCAGCTCGTGCTGCGCCTGAAGACGGCGAAGCACCTGTTACTGGAAGGCATGACGCCTTCCGCCGCTGCCGCCGCGACTGGCTTCGCCGATCAAAGCCATCTCGGACGCCACTTCAAGGCCGTGTTCGGCGTGACGCCCGGTGCGGTGGCGCGGCGAAACAGCGCAAGAACGTTCTAGATCGGCTGCCGCGCGACGCATAAGGTAGTGCCTCGTACATTGCCCGAGCGCACGTTCCCATGCACACCGCCACCACACCGCCTCGCATCGCCGCCTTCCAGGATTCGTTCACCGACGAGGTCATCGGCCTGATCCTGCATATCCAGAATGACGAGAGCAAGGTCGGCCTGTCGATCGACGATCAGCCCGAGCTTCTCGATATCAATCGATGCTTCATCGCACATGGCGGCGGCTTCTGGATCGCCCTCGACGCCGGGGCGCATGTGGTCGGCACGATCGCGCTGCAGATCGAAACGGCAACGGTTGCGGTGCTGAAGAAGTTCTTTGTATCGGCAGCGTGGCGAGGCGCGGGGATGGGATGCGCGTCGCGTCTTTACGAAACGCTGTTGGCACATGCAAAGCGTAAAGGCATCGAAACGATCCTGCTCGATACCCCTTCCGTTTCGACGCGCTCGCATGCGTTCTACCGGCGTCAGGGGTTCCGGCAGATCGCGGCCGATGAATTGCCCGTCAAGTACCCTTACCCGGATCGGGATTCGTTGCTGTTCAGGCTGGATCTCGCCCGAGATCAGAAACGATAATTCACGGATGCAAGCGTGTTGAGTTCGCTTCGGCGCTCGGTGATGGGGCTCGCGGCCGCGTAGTGCTGCAACCGTCCAAGCGTCACCGCGACCGAGGCGGCCCAGTGCTTCGATATGTCGTAGCTGACGTAGCCATTCAGATGCACGTCGCGAATGCCTGCGCCCGTGTTGTACGCAGGCAGTCCCGATGCTGCGCTCTGCTGGCTCGACACGCCGAAGAATGTGCGCGTGTACTCCGCGTCCGCCCACGTAAAGCCCGGCCCCATCGAAAACAGCCAGCCTCCAACAGGCAGCGACGCATAGAGGTCGGTGACGACGGTCTTGCCCTGACCATGCCCGGCGATGTCCTGATACATCGCCACGGAGCCAGTGAACATCCATACCGTGTAGTCGGCGAACAGCTTCAGTTTCGGACCGCCGTCGACGTTACCCAGCCCGTGCAGATGCGGGTCGTCCTTTTCCTGGCGCGACTGGAAATCGAAGCTGAGCGCAGCGCCGACGTGATAGTCCTCGCTGCGCAGCACGTTCAGGCCCAGCACGTCGGGGCCTTGCGAGAACACGCGATCGTCGTAAGAGATGTCGAGCGCGGGATAGGGAAACACACGCAGTTCACGCGAGCCGGGATACAGCGGCGTGATGACGACACCCGGCCCGATGCCGATCTTCCATTTGCTGGCGGGTTTTGCTGCCGCGTCGCTTTGCTGCGAAGTTGACGCAGAGGACGAAGGCGCATCGTCGGCCCATGCTTCCGCTGCCTGGAGCGCCAGCGTCAGCGTCATCGCCGCCGCCAGCGTAACGGCGCGTCGTGCCGCAATCAGGGAACGCTGCTTCATCATCACGCGCGGCCTTTGCTCATCGCCGCAAGTTGCCGCAACCGGCGGGCAAGCGCCTTCGACACCACCGGCTTCCCGCCCGCGTCGCCCGTACGGCTCGTGATTTCGCTTTCGCGCAGAAACAGCGCGGTCTCCCGCGCGACGATCTCGCGCTCGTTGTCGGATGTAATCATGTGGTACGAATCGTCGAGCCAGATGGTGCGCAAGAAGCTCGATCCAATTGACGAAGACACGACGCGCGGATTGCGCGGGCTCGATGTTTCGTCGTCGATGGCGTGAATGATCAGGCAGTCGTTGCGGATCGCGCGCAGTTGCGAGCGCACGCTTGCCGCGAGCCGGCTGGCTTCGTGCAATGCGGGCAGCGAGATCGTCGATGGGCCGACTTCGCTGAAGTCGTCGCGTTCCATCGCCCGTGCGATCTTGGCTCGCAGCGCATCGTTGCGCAACCCGTACGGCGCCGATTCGCGATAGCGATAGCGCGATCGCAGCGGCGAGTAGTACGCCCAGTTCAGCAGGAAGCGATACCACGGAATCGCCCAGCCGTCGTACGCGAGCGTCAGCGACAGCAGCGCGACGGCCTGCGCCTGCGGGCGACGATGCACGAGCGCGAGCGCGAGCGCCGCACCGATCGAAAGCCCGCAGATCGACACGCGCTCGTAGCGCGCGGCAAGCGCATCGTATTCGCGGGTTGCCGCGTCGAGCCAGTGTTCCATCGCCTGTTCTTGCGAACCCGCCGTGTAGCCATTGAGCACGGGCACGCACGTCGTGAAGCCTTCATCGTTCAGAAAGCGCGCGAGGTAGCGCAATTCCAGCGGCGAGCTGGACAGGCCATGCAACATCAGCACAGCATGGCTGTCGCCTTCGTTGAAGATCGTTCGGACCGAGGTTTTCATGTGTGTCACTCGCCGATGCGCAACACGAGGAAATCGCCCGCGTGCGTCGTGAAGCGTTCGCAGATGCAATCGACAAGTTGTGCGGCGCTATCGCCCGTCTCACCCTGAGCACCCGCCGATGCATGCATCGCCGTCGCCTCGCTCGCGCGCAGCCGCACACGATGCGAGCCCGGCCACAGTGCGTTCGACAGGCGGCGAATATCCTCGGGGTCGACATCGTCGAAGCGAGGGCCTGGCGCGATCTCCGCCGGCGGCAGGGCAACGGCAAGCGCGCTTGCCCTGGCCTCGCGCGTACTGCCCGCATCAGTGCCGTTGGTCCACGCGGGCATGCGTTCGAGTGCCTGAATCAGCACGAACGCCTTGCTATGTTGCGACAGATGACGCAGCAGCCTGTGCGTTTCATCGACGGCGCGGCGCGCGAGCATGCGGTCGTTGTCGTGACGCAGCAGCATCTCGTAACGCGACTGCGCGACCGACGCGATCAGCTCCGCGCGAAATTGCGCGCGCCGCAACCTTTCGATCAGCGTAATAAAGATCAGCGCGACAAGCGGAAACGAGACGATGAACAGCACGTCCGAACGGTCGATGAAACCAAGCACCGCGTATGGCGGCACGAACAGATAGTCGGCGATGCACAGGCCGGCCAGCATCACGGTTAGTGCGGGGGCAAGGCCGAAGTAGTACTCGATCAGCACGGCAGCAACGCTGAACGCAGTACCCGGCATCACAGGACCGAGAAGCGGGTGCAGCAGAAGGCGCACGCCACTCGCGATACACAGCGCGGCAATCGCGGCAATCCATCGCCGTGCCCCACGAGGCGCCCAGCGACGGGCGTTTTGAACTTGCATGAAATCTCGTTTGCCGGACTACCGGACACTCTTCAACTTGTGGCCGAGACGGCCTAGGTAATGAGACGAATTAAGAAATGTCTCGGAAGACCGCAACGATATCACATGTAACACGCTGTAATACTTGGACTTTTCCCAGTTTGGGCATTTATGCGACGCCTATGTTTGCGTTTTATGCGCGCCAACGTTTGCGTGCGTCACCGCCAAGGGATCAAGACTTTCATCCCCCTGCCGATCGCCTTTCAGATACGTAATTTTGGTCCGCCCACTCCCGATAGTACGGATGCCGATAAAAATCGAAATGGGCTGTGTCCCTATGGACCAGCCCATGCATCAACCGTCGCCGCTAACGTAAGCGGGAGTTCTTACCCGCGCACGGCGCGGCTTCGATCTCACATTCGAATCACATCCATCACGGTCTTTTTCTTGTCCTTGAACTGATAGATCGTGATGGCGGCGTCCTTCAGATCGCCGTGCGTATCGAATGCGATCTTACCGATCACGCCGTCATACTGCGTGACGGGCATCGCGGCCAGGACTTTGGCCCGCTCCGTCGAATTGGCGCGCTTCATCGCGTCGTAAATGACGTAGACGGCATCGTAGGCAAACGGTGCGTACGCATCGATAGGCACCTTGTAGCGCGCGGTGTAGCGACGATCGAACTCCTGCCCCTTCGGCATCTTCGAGAGCGCGAGTCCTGCTTCGGAGCACACCAGGTTACCGATCGCGTCGCCCGCAAGGCTCACCATCTTGTCCGTGCATGCCCCGTCGCCGCCGAGCACGCTCGCCGTCATGCCGAGATTCGCCGCCTGCTTCACCAGCGGTCCGGCCGTCGCATCGGAACCGCCATACATGATGACGTCGGGCCGCAGCCCTTTGATTTTGGTCAGAATCGCGCGGAAGTCGGTGGCCTTGTCGTTGGTGGCTTCGCGCGCGACGATCGTCCCGCCGTTCGCCTTCGCCGCCTTCACGAACTCGTCGGCGAGCCCCTGCCCATAGGCCGTCGAATCGTCGATCACGGCAATCCGTTTCGCGTGCAGCGAATCGAGCGCGTAACGCGCGAGCGCCGGTCCCTGCAATGCATCCGTCGCGACGACGCGAAACGTCGTCTTGTAACCCTGTTGCGTGTAAGCAGGATTCGTCGAGCCTTGTGAAATCTGCACGACTTGCGCTTCGCTATAGATGCGCGACGCGGGAATCGACACGCCCGAGTTGATATCGCCGACTACGGCCACCACGCCTTCGTCGACCAGTTTCTGCGCGACCTGGGTTCCCGTGCGCGGGTCGGCGGCGTCGTCCTGCGAATCCAGTTGCAGACGTACCAGCTTGCCGCCGATCACAGGGTGCGAACTGTTGATCTCATCGACTGCGAGGCGCGCAGCGTTTTCGCTGTCCTTGCCCATGTTCGCGAGTTGCCCCGTGAGCGGCGCCGCATGCCCGATCAGCACGACAGCGGGCGTGGCATCGGCGGCTTGCGCGCATGTCTGAATAGCGGCCAGTGCAACGACACCAGCTAAAGAGTGGAAAGTTTGATTCACGGGCTGCCTCACTTTGGTCATCAATGCGGTAAAGGTTCTGAACAAGCGCGCCGTCGATTCCATCGCGCCTGAAATCCAGTATTCGTTCGCCGTAATTACGCGTCCAACGAGAAATTCTTTTTGCTGCCGATAGACAAACCTTATGCGGGCACGACCGTTTCGCTATGCCTGAGCAACGCTTCAACGCTGCGCGCTATCGCGAGAATCGATGCATCGGCGAGCGCAGGCCCGCAGATCGACAGGCCGACGGGCAGTTCGCCTTCGCGATGGCAAGGCAGCGTGAGCGCGCAGCCGTCCATGAAGTTCACGACAGCGGGATTGCGCAGCACCTTTGCATTCGTCGACGAGAACGCCTCGTCGTCGCCTTCGACGCTCGCAATGGCAGGCGGAACAATGGCGACCGTCGGCATCAGCCACGCATCGAAGCTCGCAAGACGCGCCCGCGTATCGCGCACGAAGCGCTCGCGCGCGGCGAGCAGATCGATATAGTCGGCGGCGCTGCGCCCTTCCCCGGCGCGCAGACGTTTGAGCACGCGCGGGTCATACGCATCGGCATCGCGCGCAACGTGCCCGCGATGCCACGCCCACGCCTGCGCGGCCGTGATGCCCGCAAGCGGATAGCGGCCCGCGACCTCGTGCAACTCCGGAAACGCAAAGCGCTCCACCGATGCGCCCGCGCGCCGCAACATGCCGATCGTGCGATTGAACGCAGTGCTGACGGTCTCGTCGAGATCGTCGGCCACGTAGTCGGACGTCACGCCCAGCCGAAGCCCTGCGAGTGGGCGCGGCGCCGTGTCGAGCGCCTCGCCGGAGACAATGCCGTCGATCAGCGCGCAACAGTCGACGCTGTGCGCAATCGGCCCGATCGAATCGAACGACGTCGACAGCGGCACGGTGCCGTCGAGCGGCACGCGCCGCGCGGTCGGCTTGAAGCCGACCAGTCCGCAGAACGCGGCGGGAATGCGGACCGAGCCGCCCGTGTCGGTGCCGAGCGCGGCGGCCACATGCCCCAGCGCGACGGACACTGCCGCGCCCGAACTGGAGCCGCCCGCAAGACGCCCGGCATGAGCAGGATTGAGCGGCGTGCCGTAGTGCGGATTCAGCCCGAGGCCGGAGAACGCGAACTCGCTCATGTTGGTGCGGCCCACGAACACCGCGCCCGCCTCGCGCAGACGCGCGACAGCGGCAGCGTCGCGCACGGCAGGCGCGGCGTCGCGCAGTATCCGCGAGCCCGCGGTCGTCACTTGCCCCTTGATGTCGAACAGGTCCTTCACCGATACCGGCACGCCCGCCACGACGGACGGCACATAACCGCGCTCGCGAAACGCGTCGCTGCTGGCGGCCGCTTCGCGCGCCGCCGCGCGGTCGATCTGCGTGTAGGTCGATCCGCCTCCTGCGAGGTCGGCGTCGATGGCCGCAAGGCTCGCATCGAGCAGTTCGCCTGCCGAGCGCTTTTTCGCTGCGAGCGCCTTGCCGGATTCACGAATGGTGCGCATCGCGATCACTCCGTATGCGCAAGCGCATCGACGCCATAGCGATGCCGCAAGCTGCGTCCAAGCACAGGATCGTGCAACTCCAGTTCGTACGCGCGCGCTGACGTCAGCGCGCCGAGCACGGGCTGCGTGCCGCAGAACAGCACGGTCTCGGGAATCATCGACGTCGAACCGAACGCACGCCAGATCAGCGGCTCGGGATGGATCAGCCGCGCCAGCGTGCCCTCCTGATAACGGATACGCTCGCCGTTCGCATCGATGCGCCAGCTGCGAGCAATCAGCGCGTCCCAATGTGCAGCCACGTCCGCGTAGCGCCACAGCGTCTTGCCGAGCGGTTTCGCGCACATCTGTTTCGACACGGCAACGTCGTAGCCTTCGACCTTACGGTCCGTATGATCCGAACCGATGCCGACCAGCAAGCCGTCCTCTTGCGTCTGGATCAGCACGACTTCCACTTCGCCCGACGAATGCCCGCCGATCACCTCGATGCTGTCCGCCGTCGTCAGCAAGGCGGGCGCGACTTCATAGAAGCATGGCACGCTCGACGGCCTGCGCACGCCGATCGCTTCCAGCTCGCGAATATGATGCTCGACCTCGGCATGGTCGCGTCCCGCCCAGCCCGCAATCACGAGACGGCTCGCGTTCACTTCTACGGGCAACCCGCCTTCGATTTCGCATGACACTTTCTTCATCGCAACGTCCTCTGGTTTGACAGTGTGTTTGCCCTTGCGTCGATGGGCATGTGTTGCGAAGTTTTGGCGCCTGCGCCGTACGTGTCCAACAAATTAAAGTTGTCGCGTGGTTGAAATTTTTCTTGTCACCTGCGGCGGGTCGCGGCGCTACACTGAGCCATTCGTGCTTGCCTCGTCAGGGTTGTGAATGAATCTGCGATTTCTGGAAACGTTTGTCTGGCTGGCGCGGCTGCGCAGCTTCCGCCTGACGGCCGAGCGGCTGCACGCGACCCAGGCAGCCATTTCGAGCCGCATTTCCGCGCTCGAACAGGAACTCGGCGTGCGGCTGTTCGAGCGCGGCCCGAAGGAAGCGACGCTCACGCAGGACGGCAGCAAAGCGCTGCCGTTTGCCGAACAGATGCTGAAGCTGAATCAGGCGATGCTCGCGAGCGTCGGCGATCGCTCGAAGGTGTCGGGCCTGCTGCGGCTCGGCGCGATCGAGTCGATCGTGCACACGTGGCTGCCCGATCTGCTCAAGCGCATTCGCGACGAATATCCGAACCTCGTGATCGAGCTGACCAGCGACACCTCCGCGAACCTCTCCGCTCAACTGGCGAACGGGCATATCGACGTGTCGTTCCAGACGACGAGCGTCGCCGGCGCGGACATGACGAATGTGCCGCTCGGCAGCCTGCCGATGCGCTGGATGGCGAGCCCGGCGCTCAATCTGTCCGCGCAGGCGCTCACCGAAACCGAACTGGCCGCGTATCCGGTGATCAGCTTCGCGCGTCACTCGCCGCCGCATGAGTTCCTGACGGGCCTGTTCGCGGCGAGTGGCGACGTGCAGGTGCAGATCAATTGTCTGTCGTCGGTGGCGGCGATCATCCGGCTCGTGGTCGACGGATTCGGCATTGCCGTGCTGCCGCCCGCGTTCGTGATGCGCGAGCTCGAAGCGGGTCAGTTGCAACTGTTGCAGGTCACGCACCGCGTGCCCGCATTGCCGCTGGTCGCCGCGTACCGGCGCACGCCCGACAGCCTGCTTGCCGAGTCGATCACGCGTCTCGCGCTGAACGTCGTGCTCGATTTCAGCCTGAAGCATGGGCCGGAGTTCGCGCTGTTCCCACCATCGGACGACGCCATCTCGCACGCATGACCGATCCATTCGTCAACACGAGTACGCCGACATGCTGACCGCTCTTTCCATTCCGATCGAACCGCTCGAAGCGAATCGCTGCGAACCGTATGGCTGGATGCTCGGCAAGCCCGTACGCACGGACGGCGACGCGCCGGCCTTCGTCAGCCCGGCGTCCGACTTCTGGCGCGAGCATCTGTTCGATACGGGCACGGCGGGCGAAACCGAAATACTCTGGGTCGTGTACCGCAATCGTGACGCGGAGATCTCCGCGCTCGAATTGCATCGACTGACGCAGCAGGCCATCGTGCCGTTGACGGCGCCCGTCGTGCATATCGTCGCGACGTCGCTCGAAGACGGCGAGCCGGACCTCAACTCGCTGCGCGCATTCGAGATTCCCGTCGGCAAAGGTCTTTGCATGCGCCCCAACGTGTGGCACGCAACGCGTGTCGCGAACACCGAGTCCACCTGCCTGATGCTCACTCGTCCTTCGACAACCTACGATCTCGTCGTCCATCTGAAGACGGGCGCACCCGCCTGTGAAAGCGTCATCAGGCCGATCGATACACGCACGCTCGAATTGGGCGTGGCCTGAATGTGTTCGCGTGCGATCGCACGCGTCACGCCTCCACAAAGTTTGTGCAGTGACTGTTTGCTTGCGATACATCCCGACACGGTGCACGATGAGTCGAGTCGACAGCACGCGTGCGAGTATCGCGTTGCGCACTGATCCACTTCGCATACGCTTTCAGGTCCGCATGTTGCTAAGCGATACAGGTTGAGCATCGCACGCGCAACGCGCCATCAAGCACGAACAGGAGGCTGACAGCATGAACGATGAGAACCGAGCGAACTCCTCCCGGGGCCTGTCGGGACGCACGTCGCCGCCCGTCATCGCATGGCTGACCGTTCTGTTCGCGGTGCTGTCCGGTCTGTACCTGCTGACAGGCGGCATCTGGCTCGTCACGATAGGCGGCACCCCTTATTACATCGTTGCGGGCATCGTGTTGCTCGCCGTCGCGTGGCTGATCCATCGCGGCAACGGGCTCGCGTTGTCGCTCTATGCGCTGTTGCTGATCGGCACGCTGATCTGGGCCGTGTTCGAAGCGGGTTTCGATTTCTGGGCGCTCGCGCCGCGCACCGATATTCTCGTCCTGTTCGGCATCTGGCTGCTGTTGCCGTTCGTCTTCCGTCTGTTCGATGTATCCGCGCGGCGGGGCGGCGCCGTTGCGCTCGTGGTGTGCCTCGTTCTCACGGGCGTGGCGCTCGCGTATGCGGCATTCAACGACCCGCAGGAAATCAACGGCAAGGTCGCTGAAAGCGCCGCCGCGGCGCCGGCGCAGCCCGACCCGCGCCCCGGCGACTGGACGGCCTACGGACGCACGCAAGCGGGCACCCGCTATTCGCCGCTCACGCAGATCAACCAGCAAAACGCAAAAGACCTGCAGGTCGCGTGGACCTTTCAGACGGGCGACAAGAAAGGCCCCAACGATCCCGGTGAAATCACCGACGAAGTCACACCGCTCAAGGTCGGCGACATGCTCTATCTGTGCTCGCCGCATCAGATCCTGTTCGCACTGGACGCCGCGACAGGCAAGGAGAAATGGCGCTTCGATCCAGGCCTGAAAGCCGACCAGACCTTCCAGCACGTGACCTGCCGCGGCGTGTCGTATTACGAGACGGCGGCGGCCGCCGCCGCAAAGGACCAAGCCGCGCAACGCGCGTTGCCCGCATGCGCACGCCGCGTGATCCTGCCCGTCAACAATGGCCATCTGTTCGAAGTCGATGCCGCAACGGGACAGCGCTGCGCCGGTTTCGGCAACAACGGCGACCTCGACTTGCAGCATCTGCAACCGGTGACGACGGTGGGGCAGTACGAACCGACCTCGCCGCCCATCGTCACCGACAAGATCATCGTGATGGCGGGATCGGTCACGGACAACTATTCGACCCGCGAGCCGTCCGGCGTGATACGCGGCTTCGACGTCGAAACAGGCAAACTCGTGTGGGCATTCGATCCAGGCTCGGACACGCCGAACGCCATTCCCGACGACCAGCACACGTACACGTTCAATTCTCCGAACTCGTGGGCGCCCGCCGCCTACGACGCGAAGCTCGACCTCGTCTATCTGCCGATGGGCGTGACGACGCCCGACATCTGGGGCGGCAATCGCACGCCGCAGGATGAACGCTACGCGAGCGGGCTGCTGGCGCTGCATGCATCGACGGGCAAGCTGGCGTGGTTCTATCAGACGGTGCATCACGATCTGTGGGACATGGATCTGCCCGCGCAGCCGACCATCGCCGACATCACCGACCGCAACGGCAACGTCCTGCCCGCGATCTACGCGCCTGCGAAGACGGGCAACATCTTCGTGCTGGATCGCCGCACCGGCACGCCGATCGTGCCCGCACCCGAGAAGCCCGTGCCGCAAGGTGCGGCCGAAGGCGACCATGTGTCGCCGACGCAGCCCTACTCGCAACTGACCTTCCGGCCCGCGAAGAACCTGTCGGGCGCCGACATGTGGGGCGCAACGATGTTCGACCAGCTCGCGTGCCGGGTGATCTTTCACCGGCTTCGCTACGAAGGTCCGTTCACGCCGCCGTCCGAACAGGGCACGCTGGTTTTTCCGGGCAATCTCGGCATGTTCGAATGGGGCGGTCTGGCCGTCGATACCGACCGGCAACTCGCCATCGCCAACCCGATCGCGCTGCCGTTCGTATCGAAGCTCGTCGCACGCGGGCCGCACAACCCGATTCAGCCGCCCGCGAACGGCCAGGGCGGCACGGGCACCGAAGCGGGCATCCAGCCGCAATACGGCGTGCCGTTCGGCGTGGAGCTGAACCCGTTCCTGTCGCCGATCGGCTTGCCTTGCAAGCAGCCTGCGTGGGGCTACGTGGCAGCGCTCGATCTGAGGACCAACGAGGTGGTGTGGAAAAAGCGCATCGGCACGGTTCGCGATAGCGCGCCCATTCCGCTGCCGTTCAGGATGGGCATGCCGATGCTGGGCGGTCCGATGACGACGGCAGGCCACGTGTTCTTCATCGGCGCGACGGCCGATAACTATTTGCGCGCCTACAGCACCGACACAGGCGAAGAGCTATGGCGCGCGCGGCTTCCCGCTGGCGGCCAGGCCACGCCGATGACCTATGAAGCGAACGGCAAGCAATACGTGGTGATCGCGGCGGGCGGACATGGCTCGTTCGGCACGAAGCTTGGCGACTATGTGATCGCGTATGCGTTGCCCGATAAGTGATGCGCGCTCACTGCTTCGCGAGATAACGCTGCGCCAGCGCTTCGTAAAGCGGTGGCGCAAACAGCTTCGACACCTGGCTGGAAATTAGCGCGGTCGCCATCAGCGAGAGGACCAGCGCGTGTCCGTTGATCATTTCGATCACGATCACGAACGCGGTGATCGGGCTTTGCGTGACGGCGGCAAGATAGCCGACCATGCCGAGCGCGATCAGCATCGGCAGTTGCGTGTGCGCGAACACGAGATGCAGCGCGTTGCCGATGCCCGCGCCGATCGCGAGCGAAGGCGCGAACAACCCACCGGGCGCGCCGGGCAGATACGATCCGACCATCGACGCCATCTTCAGCAGCGGGTAACTCGCGCCAAGCTGCGAATTGCCTTCCAGCATGCCGCGCGCTTCCGCATAGCCGCTGCCGAACGTATGACCGCCTGCAGCGACACCGATCAGCGCAATGAAGAGGCCGCACGCCGCGCCGAATGCAACGGGATGTGCCTCTCTCCACGCCGCGACGCGCGCCGGCATCCAGCGATGGGTGTTCAGCAGCAGCCAGCAGAACGCGCCGCCCGCCACGCCCGTCACGACGCCCAGCATCACGACGGCAACCACGAGCAGATCGGGAAAATGCCCGTCGATATCGATTGTGCCGAAGTAGGTGTAGTTGCCCTGCAAGGCTAGCGAGACGATCCCCGCGAAGATGATCGCCGTAATCAGGACGCCGCTGGTGCGCGTTTCGAAGCTGCGCGTCAGTTCTTCGATGGCGAAGACGACACCCGCGAGCGGCGCATTGAATGCCGCGGACAGCCCCGCCGCCGCCCCGGCCAGCGCGAGCTTGCGCTCCAGGCCCGCGCCGCGCAGGCTGCGCAAGCGGGCCGGATAGAAGCGCCGCAGGCTGAACATCAGCGCGGCGCCGATATGGATGGTCGGCCCTTCGCGTCCAATGGTGAATCCGCCGAGAATCGACAGAAACGACACGGCGATCTTGCCGACCAGAATGCGCAGGGTCAGCAGACGCGGGCCGAGGTCGCCCCCTTCGTGCAGCGTCGCGATGACTTGCGGAATGCCGCTGCCTTCAGCGCCCGCGAAGCAGCGCCGCGTAATCCAGACGCCGAGCGCCGCGACTGCGGGTGTCAGCACGAGCGGCAGCCACCAGAACTCCGTGGTGTAGCGCAGAAACGTGTCGTAGCCGAAATCGATCAGCCGCGCGTACATGACGGCGACAAGCCCGGTCGCGACCGCGCCGAGCCAGAACACGCCGTAATGCAGCCAAAGCCGCCTGCCGCGCAGCAAGGCGCGCCGGTCGAGAAGTACGGGAATGCGCATCGGGACGTCAGTTTGACCAAAAGCAAATTAAGGCACATTGTGACATAAATGCACGATGTTCCGCTTCGGTGCCTGCGGCCCGCGCGAGACGGGTTATTCGCCCGTGTCGCCGAATACCCAGCCAAACGACCCGTAATGCGCCTTGTGCTCGGCTGCGAGCTTGAGCAGGCAGCGCTCGCCCTTTGGCGTCAGATGCACCTGCACCTGGCGGCGATCTTCGGCGTCAGGCTTGCGCGTCACGAGACCGGCCGATTCACAGCGCGACACGAGCGCCGCCGTGCCGTTCGGCGCGGCCTGCAGACGCTCCGCCAGTTCGCCGACCGTGGCCCAGTTGCGCCCCTCGAAACCGCGCACGTGCAGCAGCAACTGATATTGCAAGGTGGTGATGCCCGCCGCACTGGCGATTTCCTCGGACACGCGCAAGAACTTGCGCAGCTCGTAACGGAATACCGACATCGATTCCAGATCGTGTTTGCCTGGAAGGTTGCGTTTGGACTGCCTGCTTGAACTCATCTGAAGTCCCGGTGTATGGATGAAGACACGGTGATGTTCGCGGATCATACACACCGTCTGATCGTCCGCCGTCATCTGTACTTTGCCTTTCATCTGTGTTTTCAGTACCTATACTTGGCATGGGCGAAGTCGACGAAACGCAAGCATCGGCCGACGCTCTTTTCGTCATATCAATTCTGCCTTCTTCACGGAGGTGGCACGTGCAATACGACGAGCAGAAGGTGCAGGACTTCATGGCGCGCATGGTTGGCGAGTTCGGCGCGGTCGCGTCGGCGCCGCTGATCGCGCTGGGCGACCGGCTCGGCCTGTACAAGGCGATGACCGAACAGGGCTGGATGACCTCGGAGCAGATTGCCGAGCGCGCCGGCCTCGCCGAGCGATACGTGCGCGAATGGCTTGCGGCGCAAGCCGCATCGGGCTTCATCCGCTACGATCCCGACACCGCCCGCTACCAGCTCGAAAACGAAATGGCGATGTGCTTTGCCGAAGAAGGCAGCCCGACTTTCATTCCGGGTTTCGCCGATTGCGCCGAAGCGATGTTCCGCAGCCTGCCCAAGCTCGAAGGCGCATTTCGCACGGGGCTGGGCGTGGGATGGCATCAGCACCATCCATCGCTGTTCAAGGGCACCGAGCGGTTCTTTCGTCCGGGCTATGCGGCGCATCTGGTCGACGAGTGGATTCCCGCTTTACACGGCGTCGAAGCCGTACTCAAGGGAGGCGGCGCCAAAGTCGCGGATGTCGGCTGCGGCCACGGCGTATCGACGATGTTGATGGCGCAGGCCTATCCGGACGCGACCTTCGTCGGCTTCGACTATCACGAACCGTCCGTGCAGCGAGCACGAGAACTCGCGGATGAATCGGGCCTCGGCGAGCGCGTCACATTCGAAATCGCAAGCGCGCAGCAATACCCGGGACGCGACTACGATCTCGTCGCCTTCTTCGACTGCCTGCACGACATGGGCGACCCGACGGGCGCGGCGGCCCACGTGTTGCAATCGCTGAAGCCCGGCGGCTCGTGGATGATCGTCGAGCCCTTTGCGAACGACCGCCTCGAAGACAATCTCAACCCGATAGGGCGCGTGTTTTATTCGGCGTCGACGATGATCTGCACGGGCGCATCGTTGTCGCAGGAAGGCGCAAGGGCGCTCGGCGCGCAGGCGGGCGAGGCGCGGCTCAGAGAAGTGGTGACTGCAGGCGGTTTCACGCGTTTCAGGCGCGCGACGCAAACGCCGTTCAATCTGGTTTTTCAGGCACAGGCCTGAACGGCCCAGACGAAAGCAGCCGGGCGCGCACGCACGCCCGGCTTGTCCGGTTGCGATTGCTTACTGCGACATCGCACCCGACGCGGGATGATCCATTCCCATCGCGTCGTGCTTCTTCATCTTGCTGCTCTTCTTCATCGAATCGTGCGACATGTTGTCCTTTTTCATCGCATCGTGCGACATGCTGTCTTTGCTCATCGCATCGTTTGCCATCGCGCCGCTTGCCTGCGCGAATGCAGCCGTGGTGCCTAATGCCATCGCTGCTGCGAATACTGCTGTCATCAGTCGTTTCATTGCTCATCTCCTTCGTGGGTTGAAAGTGGCATCCGGCATGACCGGAACCAGAAAAATCACTGCGCTCAAGAACCACCGAACCAGTTGTAGCCCTGATCGACCCAATAGCCGCCGGGATAGGTGTTGGTGACGAAGATTTCGACGATATGTTTCGGGTTCTTGTAGCCAAGCTTGGTCGGCATCCGCAGCTTCATCGGATAGCCGTATTTCGCGGGCAAACGCTGGCCGTCGTATTCGAACGTCAGCAGGGTTTGCGGATGCAGCGCCGTCGGCATGTCAATGCTCTCGTAGTAGTCGTCCGCGCAGCGAAAGCCGACATACTTCGCGCTCGTATCCGCCCCGATGCGGCGCAGGAACTCCGCGAATGGCGTGCCGCCCCAGCGTCCGATCGCGCTCCACCCTTCCACGCAGATATGCCGCGTGATCTGCTCGGCGTGCGGCAGCGCGTACAACTCAGGCAGCGTCCACACGCGCTGCCCCGTTACGAGACCGCTCACCTTCAGCCGATAATCGCTGCCGTTCACCTCGGGCACATCGTCGATGCCGTAGAACGCGTTGAACGGAAAGGGCCGCGTGAGCTGCGCTTCGGTATAAGTCGGCGCGAGCTGGTGCGGATCGAACAGGAACGCTTGTGCGCGATCGTTCAGGCGTGAGACGGCAGTCAGAAATGCGTTGACCGATTTGTCGTCGGTGATCGAGCAGCCTGTGAGCAGCGACAGGCCGCCCAAGGTCAACAGGCGCTTGCCGAACAGGCGGCGTGAAGGCATGTCCAGTTCGCGGCGCGCATCCGCGAGAATCGCTGCGCGGTCGAGCTTCATGATGGATTTGTCGTCGGTCTTCATGTCGTGTCCTCGGGCGGAAAATCAGCGGCCGCGCAGCATCGTCAGCAGCGAGCGCGGCACGAGCGCGACCATCGCGACATGCACGACGACGAACGCCGCCATCACGGCCATCGCGCAGAAGTGCACGATGCGCGCGTTGTCATAGCCGCCCATCAGCTCGCGCAGCAGCGGAAACTGGACCGACTTCCAGATCGCGAGCCCCGACAGCACGAGCACCGCGAGATCGACGATCACGACCAGATACGCCAGCTTCTGCACCGCGTTGTACTGGCGCAAATCCGTGTGAGCGAGCTTGCCGCTCAATGCGGCGATGAAATCGCGCAGCACGGCGCGCGGCGAGACCGGGAAAAACTTCGCGACGAAGCGCCCGCTCCCGATGTTGAGCGCGAGATACACGATGCCGTTGAACACCAGCAGCCACATCGCCGCGAAGTGCCATTGCAGCGCGCCGCCAAGCCAGCCGCCGAGCGTGATCGACGGTGGAATCACGATGTTGTGAAACACCGGCGACGCGTCATAAATGCGCCAGCCGGAGAACATCATCACGAGTGCGGCAACAGCATTGAGCCAATGCGTGATGCGCAGCCAGAGCGGATGGATCGGCGCGTTGCGCGGTGCGGTTTCGCGCGCCGGAGTGAGGGTCGCTTTCATCGTGTCCATGTCGATCACCATGACGGTCGGATACACGTCAATTCGTCGGGGACACGGAATTGGTTACAGCCTCGCGTGCTTATTTGGTCAATTCACTCCGCTCGAAAAAATTTTCGCTCGGTGTAACCGAAACCGGCTTAGGGGCGAATTAACCCGGTAAAGGAGGCGGATGACGACGATGGACGACGACCGCGCTATAGTTGCGCATCACGGCTTCGGCTATGCCGAAACGCTCGATCTGAAGCTCAGCGCCCCGCTCGCTGCGGTAGCGAGCCACGCGCACGGCTCGTCGCCTCGCCGTTCTGCCAATAAGGGAGCCATGTTGCAAGAAGCGGAAAGCCGCCTGAAAGCGTTGTTCGTGCGCGGTCTCGACGGCGACGCCGACGCTTATCGCAGCTTTCTGCAAGCACTTACGCGGCATTTGCGCGGCTTTCTGCGCCGGCGCATTCCGCACTATCGCGACGACGTCGAAGACCTCGTCCAGGAGATTCTGCTCGCGGTGCACAACGCGCGGCACACCTATCGTCCCGACGAACCTCTGACTGCCTGGCTGCACGCAATCGCCCGCTACAAGCTGATGGATTTCTTCCGCTCGCGCGCACGCCGCGAATCCCTGAACGATCCGCTCGACGATTACGCCGAGCTGCTCGCCGACACCGACGACGAACCCGCTCAGGCGCGTCACGACATCGGCAAGCTGCTCGAACATCTGCCCGACAAGCAGCGGCTGCCCATCGTTCACATGAAACTCGAAGGCCTGTCGGTGACGGAGACGGCGCGTATCACGGGCCTGTCCGAATCGGCCGTGAAGGTCGGCGTGCATAGAGGTCTCAAGGCGCTGTCCGCGCTCATTCGGGGGCTGCGATGAAGACCGACGACCTCATTGGCCTCCTGTCGAACCAGGTGACGCGTATCGAGCGCGGCGCGGTGGCGCGCCGCTTCATCCAGGCGCTTCTGCTCGGCGCGTTGGGCTCGTTGATCCTGATGAGCGTGGTGTTCGGCGTGCGGCACGATCTGGGCAGCGTCGCGCGTACCACGATCTTCTGGGCAAAGCTGGCGTATCCGCTCGCCATCGCCGTGGGCGCGATGCTCGCCGTGATGCGGCTCGGCCGGCCGGGCGCGCGCGCCGGCTATTCGTGGGCGATCATTGCGTTGCCGTTCATCGCGGTGTGGATCGCGAGCATGATGGTGCTCGACAGCGCGGCGCCCGGCGCGCGCTTGCCGATCGTGCTCGGTCACACGTGGCGCACCTGCCCGTTCAACATCGTGCTGCTGTCGGTGCCGACGTTTCCTGCCGTGTTCTGGGCGGTGAAATCGCTCGCTCCGACTCAGTTGCGGCTCGCGGGTGCTGTCGCCGGGCTGCTTGCAAGTTCCACTGCGACGATCGTCTATTGCCTGCATTGCCCGGAGATGAGCCCGGCGTTCTGGAGCGTGTGGTACGCGATCGGGATGTTGCTGCCCGCGTGCATCGGCGCGTGGCTGGGGCCGAAGCTGTTGCGCTGGTAGGCCGGCCTCAGGCTTCGGCGTCGTCCCCTTCGGCGACGGCAGGCCCGACGTAGTGCGCGAGGACGCAACAGACTGCCGCTCGTCATCTGTTCGATGGAATGCGCGGCCCAGCCTACGCTTCTCGCGATCGCAAACAGCGCGAAGGCCGCGTCTCGCTCCAACTGACAATGCTCGACGAGCGCAGCAAGCGCAATATCGATGGTGGGCTGCCTGCCTGTCACGCTGTCCACGCCAGCAATCAGCTCGCTCGTCGTTTGCGATGGCGTCAGCATCGACAGCAGACAGGCTGCTCGCGGATCGCCTTGCGGGTAGAGTTCATGTCCAAAACCGGGCAACGGCTCGCTGCCGGCGAGCCGCCTTCGCGCGGCATCGCAATCGAAAACACGTCGCACATTCTGGCCGAAGACGTCGCGAATGCAGCCGTCGGTCTGGCACTTGCCGTCACCCGCGACTTCATCAACGCGGATGCCTTCGTCCGTACGGGAACGTGGCCCGCGCACGGGCAGTATCCGCTTGGACGTTCCCTCTCGCGCATGAAAGTCGGGATTGTCGGACTGGGGACGATCGGGTCTGCAATCGCGAAGCGCCTGCAGGCATTCGGCTCGAAGCTCGCGTATTTCGGCCCGAGCCGGAAACCGGTCGATATTCCGTACTACGACGACGTCGTTCGTCTCGCGAGCGATTGCGACATGCTGATTCTGACCTGCCCGCTTTCTCCTGCCACGCATCATCTCGTCAATGGAGCGGTGCTCGATGCGCTCGGACCACGCGGGTATCTCGTGAACATTTCGCGCGGACCCGTGGTCGACGAGGCGGCGCTGATTGCCGCTTTGGCGCAAGACGGGATTGCGGGCGCGGCGCTCGATGTTTTCGAGCACGAGCCCGTCGTCCCCGAAGCGCTGATACACGACCGCAGAGTCGTGTTGACGCCGCATATCGGTTCGGCGACGGGCGAAACGCGGCGGAGCATGGCGGAGAACGTCGTCGATACGCTCGCCAGGCATTTCGGCCTTCGCGGCCCACGCGACAGGGACGACTCGCAGGCGGACGCCGCCGTCGAAAGTCTCGGATGAGATGGCGGCGGCTGTTCCGGGATCAGGCATCGCGAATGCTCAATGCCAAGGCGCTATTGCTCCCGGGAGAACGACATGGCTGAACATGATGGCGAACGCAGCACCGACCAACGGATTCGCGAACGTGCGTATCAACTGTGGGAGCGGGACGACGACCCCAGGAAACACGCCGACGAGTACTGGGACACGGCCCGCCGGCAGATCGAGGCCGAGGGCGCGGACAACGCGCCCGCCGAGCCCCCGCTCGAGCAGTCCGACAAGCGGCAACTGGAAAGCGAAGACCCGCAGGAAGGCGAAAGCCCGAATGGCGATGCGGCAGGCAAGCCGCGCGCGAAGCGAACGCGGTGACGGGCGCGAAGCGAAATCGTCACAGACCGACGCACACGAAACAATCTGGGCGCCCACGCCTTTATCTTTGCGCAAACGTGGCCGCGCTCATTCCGTTTCGCTGTCGTCGGTGTCGGCACCCGAACTGGCTTCGTGCCGCATCGCCGCGCTGGCGAGCGTGCTCGCCGGCGCGGGCGCTGCCTCCTTCCGTTCGCTATAGCGGTCTGTCAGATAGTCCGAACGATCGCGGACAAGCAGCGTGAATTTGAACAGTTCTTCCATGACGTCGACCACGCGGTCGTAGTAGGCAGAGGGTTTCATCCGGCCGTCGGAATCGAACTCCTGGTAGGCCTTCGCGACCGACGACTGATTGGGGATCGTCACCATCCGCATCCAGCGGCCGAGCACGCGCAGCGCGTTCACCGCGTTGAAGGACTGCGAGCCGCCGCATACCTGCATGACCGCGAGCGTGCGGCCTTGTGTCGGCCGTATGCCCGCACTTTCGAGCGGCAGCCAGTCGATCTGGTTCTTGAACACGGCCGTCAGGTTGCCGTGACGCTCGGGGCTGCACCATACCTGCCCCTCGGACCACTCCGACAGTTTGCGCAGTTCGACGACCTTCGGATGGTCTGCCGGGACACTATCGGCGAGCGGCAGGCCGTGAGGATCGAATACCCGTGTGTCCGCGCCGAAATGCCGAAGAATGCGCTCGGCTTCGAGCGTAAGCAACTGGCTGTACGACGTGGCCCGCAGCGACCCATACAGCAGCAGGATGCGCGGCGGATGCGTCGATGGCATCGTAGGCGTCAGTTTCTCCGGTTGCGGTGTTTCGAGGTGCGGAGCGCTGATGTTCGGCAGATCGTCCAGCATGGTCAGTTTCTCCAAAGGCTGGGCGCGGCTTGCCGGTGCCCTGATTCGTACCACGCCTGCGAGCGGTTCACGATGCCGACAACCAGCAGCATCACGGGCACCTCGATCAATACGCCGACTACTGTCGCGAGCGCGGCGCCCGAATGGAAACCGAACAGGCTGATTGCCGTGGCGACCGCGAGTTCGAAAAAGTTGCTCGCTCCGATAAGACTGGATGGTCCAGCCACGCAATGTGCGACCCCAAGCCGGCGATTGAGCAGATAGGCGAGCCCCGAGTTCAGAAACACCTGAACGAGGATCGGCACGGCAAGCATCGCGATCACCAACGGCTGTGCGACGATCGCCTGGCCTTGAAACGCGAACAGCAGGACCAGCGTCGCCAGCAAGGCGCAGATCGACCATGGGCCGAGGCTGGCAACGACGCCGCGAAAATGCAGTTCGCCGCGCGCGAGCAGCCGGCGCCGCAGCCACTGCGCGAGGACGACGGGAATCACGATGTACAGACAGACGGACGCGATCAGCGTATCCCACGGCACCGTAATCGCAGACAAGCCGAGCAGCAAC
Organism: Paraburkholderia sp. XV; assembly: GCF_020177535.1. Lineage (NCBI taxonomy): Bacteria > Pseudomonadati > Pseudomonadota > Betaproteobacteria > Burkholderiales > Burkholderiaceae > Paraburkholderia > Paraburkholderia sp. XV. The sequence goes on from NZ_JAGUUD010000004.1 coordinate 49,835, forward strand.
GCGACGAGGGGAGCGAACGCCACGATCATGATCGAATCGTTCAGCGCGACTTGCGACAGCGTGAAATACGGATCGCCCTTGCACAGTTGCGACCACACGAACACCATCGCCGTGCAGGGCGCAGCGGCCAGCAGGATCAGACCCGCGACGTAGCTGTCGAGCTGCTCGACGGGCAGCCACGGACGGAACACGTGGCGAATGAACAGCCAGGCGAGTAGCGCCATCGAGAACGGCTTGACGAGCCAGTTGACCACAAGCGTCACGCCGATGCCGCGCCACTGGCTGCCGACCTGCTTCATCGCCGCGAAGTCGATCTTGACGAGCATCGGGATGACCATGATCCAGATCAGTACCCCGACTGGTACGTTGACGTGCGCCACTTCCATACGGCCGATCGTCTGAAACACGCGCGGAAGTAGCTGCCCGCACGCCACACCGGCAACGATGCACAGCGCAACCCATAGCGTCAGATAGCGCTCGAAAAAGCCGATTGCAGGGCGCGCGGCCGGGCGAGCTTCAGTGCTGCTCATGGGCTTCTTCTGCTGGACGTTCGCCGATCGCGCGCATTTCGCGCTGGATTGCGTTGTGATCGAGTATGTGCAAAGGCAGGTTCACGAATTGGCTGACGCGGTTCATGATCTGTCGATACACCTTGTCGAAGACCTTGCGCTTCTCGTCGTCGGTTCCCTGGACAGCTGCGGGATCTTCAAATCCCCAATGCGCCGTGATGGGCTTGCCAGGCCAGATCGGACAGACCTCGCCAGCGGCCTGATCGCACACGGTGATGACGAAGTCCATCTGCGGCGCGCCCGGTGTGGCGAACTCGTCCCAGCTCTTGCTGCGCATCTGCGCCGTGTCATAGCCCAGTGTGCTGCACCGCTCGATCGCAAACGGATTGACCGCTCCCGATGGATGGCTGCCCGCGCTATATGCGCGAAAGCGCCCTTTGCCAAGCACGTTGAACAGCGCTTCAGCCATGATGCTGCGCGCGCTGTTACCCGTGCAGAGAATCAGCACGGCATAAGGTTTGTCGCTCATTGGCGGCTCCGGAATGAAATTGCAGTCTCGGACGGAACGCAGCAAGCTGCCGTGGATTCATTCGCGGGTAACGCTTCGAGATGGGACTGCCCGTAGACGGGAGCCGATTCGAGTGTCCGAAAGGTCTCCCACGCGACGCCTTGTGGATCGACGGTCCACGCCTTGTCGGACTTCGCATAGCAACACGTGGTGCCGCTCTGCTGCTGAACCGGGAGCGCGGCTGCCGCGAAGCGCGCATTCATCTCGGCAAGCTCTCCATCGGTTTCGACCTGAATGCCAATGTGGTCGACGCCCGGCTTCGCGCCGCGTTGCGAGATAGCGAAATTCACGGGCGGATCGGTCAACTCCCATTTGCAGTAGTCGCTCTTCGTCACCGTCGGCAAGACGTTGCCGAACATCGCGCTGTAAAAGCGGATGCTGTCCGCAAGGTTCTCGACCGCGACGTGGATGTGCATGCGTTTCATGGCTTGTCTCCACAGCAGTTGGAAAGGTCGCTGGCGGCGCACGGGACGCCGGCGCAGCAGTTCTCGGTGAGAAAGCCGATCAGCGTGGTCATCGCATCGAAGTTCGCGGTGTAGATGACGAAGCGGCCCTCCTGCCGCGAACTCACCAGTTCAGCGTGCGTGAGGTCTTTCAGATGAAAAGACAGGCCGGAGGGCGAGATTCCCAACTGCTGCGCGATTTCGCCCGCTGCCATGCCTTCGGGGCCGGCAATGACCAGCTGGCGAAAGATGGCGAGGCGGGATTCGTGAGCGAGCGCGCCGAGCGCGCGTACGGCGTTGATCGTGTCCATGTCGATTACTTTACCTGCTCTATTTTTATATTTCAAGAAATGTTGAAATGACGTGATTTCGATGGACGACGTGTCCTAAGGGTCCCGTTTCACTGCAAAGTGCAGACTCACTTACGTGCCACTTGAAAAAGCGATGGGATTGTCGATACAATTGCGCCCCCTTGCCCATATGACTGAATGGGTGGACGCACTGCCTGTTGGTGCGCGCTACAAAGCAAGGCCTAAGCCTTGGCTGAGGGGTTTCCGTGACGCGACGTCCGGTGCACCCAGAATGAAGAAGAATGCCGACGTGGTGAAATTGGTAGACACGCTATCTTGAGGGGGTAGTGGCGAAAGCTGTGCGAGTTCGAGTCTCGCCGTCGGCACCAAACTGTGAAAGTTCTCCGCGCAGGACGGAAGCAAGGCTTCCTCGCGTCTCGGCCAGCGAGCATCGCTCTGCCATCCGTAATTCTTCAACTTGACGCGAAATGCACGCGACTGACGCGCAATAAACTGCGTATCCCCAATGAACAACCGCCTTGTCCAGCAAGGATCGGTTGCAACACACGCGTATCGAAGAAAATATTTGTAGCGCTCGTAACAGTGGGGTAGTCTACGTAACATGGACGACTTGACCCATTGGCTGCTTCTCGTGCTCACCCTCCCGACGGACAACGCCACCGCGCGCATGCGTTACTGGCGGGCGTTGAAAACAAAAGGGTGTGCGGTGCTGCGCGATGGGGTGTACCTGCTTCCGGACGACGAGCGCGCAGGCGTCGAGATGGCCGAGATGTGCGAAGGCATTACTCAGGCAGGCGGGACATCTTACTTATTGCGGTTTGGCAGTCGCGACGGCGCTCAAGATCTGGAATTCCAGCAGCTGTTCGACCGGAGTGACGACTACGCAACGTTGCGCCGGTCACTGATCGAGACGCGCAAAACACTCGTTAGTCTCGCACCTGCCGACATCACCAAACTCCTGCGCAAAACGCGGAAGGAGTTCGAAGCAATTGCTGGCATCGATTTCTTTCCGAACGAGGCATCGATTCGCGCGCAGTCAGCCTGGCAGGATTTTGTAGCGGCCGCCGATGCAGTGTTGTCCCCAGGTGAGCCGCATCCGGCCGTAGGCACGATAAAGCCCGTCGAGCGAGCGGACTACCAGGGCCGGGTCTGGGCAACCAGGCAGAAGCTTTGGGTTGACCGCGTCGCCAGCGCATGGCTCATCCGGCGATTCGTCGATAGCGAAGCGCAGTTTCTGTGGCTCGCGTCCCCGGACGAATGTCCAGCGGGCGCAGTGGGCTTCGATTTCGACGGCGCGAGGTTCTCGCACATCAACGGCCGCGTGACGTTCGAGGTGCTGGCCGGCAGCTTCGGCATCGAGGATGAGCCGGGCATGGCGGGACTCTCCAGCATGGTTCATTCGCTCGACGTGGGCGGCATCGCAGTCCCCGAAGCTGCCGGGTTCGAAGCGGTGATGACGGGCGCGAAGCAGCGTGGCCTGAGCGACGACGAGTTGCTGACCGAAATGAGCCAGATGCTCGACTCGCTCCTCGCTCATTTTGCTGCGCAGGAGAAAACATCCGCCAGGCGGCGGCGATGAGCGCACCCGCCTGCGTTCCGATACGGGTTGCCGGGTCGATAGGCCTGACGCATTCGTCGCTGCGATCCGGCCACGAAACACGGCTCGCGCCGCGTGTTGAATCGACCGTGGCGCGCTTTCGCGGCGTGGCCGCTTGCTGACCATGCATGACTACCGCGTGTGGAGTTCCCAGTGCAAGAGACCCAGATGGCGCAGGACAACGGAATGAGTAACGAGCGCATCGATGCTGTCGAGGCTGTGAGCTTCAGTCAAGCGCTGTGGTATTGGCTCAAACTCGGCTTTATCAGCTTCGGCGGGCCAGCGGGCCAGATTGCCATCATGCATCAGGACCTGGTCGAGCGGAAACGCTGGATTTCGGAGAAGCGATTCCTGCACGCATTGAACTATTGCATGGTGTTGCCTGGCCCCGAGGCGCAGCAGCTCGCTACCTACATCGGGTGGCTCATGCATCGGACCTGGGGTGGCGTCGTCGCGGGCGGCCTGTTCGTCCTGCCGTCGCTTTTCATCCTGATAGGACTATCCTGGGTCTACATGGCCTTCGGCAGTGTTCCCGCCATCGCAGGCGTGCTTTACGGCATCAAACCGGCGGTCACGGCCATCGTCGTTTTCGCCGCGTACAGGATCGGCTCCCGCGCATTGAAGAACGCGTGGCTGTGGTCAATTGCAGCTGCGTCATTCCTCGCTATCTTCGTAGCCAATGTGCCGTTCCCGCTCATCGTCCTGGCGGCCGGCATCCTGGGTCATTTTGGAGGCAAGTACGCTCCGTCCAGATTTGCGGTCGGCGGCGGCCACAAGTCGGCCGACAAGGCATTTGGCCCAGCGCTCCTCGACGACGATACGCCCACCCCTCAGCATGCGCTCTTCACCTGGAAGCGGTTCGCGGTCGTGCTAGCGGTCTTCATGCTGATCTGGCTCGCGGCTATCACCGTGCTTTCGCTTCTGTACGGCTGGACGGGAACGCTTACGCAAATGGCCTGGTTCTTCACGAAAGCCGCTTTGCTCACATTCGGGGGCGCGTATGCGGTGTTGCCCTATGTGTATCAAGGCGCCGTCGACAACTACCACTGGCTGACGGGATTACAGATGATAGACGGCCTCGCGCTCGGCGAGACGACGCCGGGACCGCTCATCATGGTGGTTTCCTTCGTCGGGTTCGTTGGCGGCTGGACCAAGGCAGTGTTCGGCCCAGATGCCATACTGGCTTCCGCCGTCGTCGCATCCTTCGTCGTGACGTTCTTTACTTTTTTGCCTTCTTTCCTGTTCATTCTGCTCGGCGGTCCTTTCATTGAAACGACCCACGGCAATCTGAAATTCACCGCGCCGCTGACCGCCATCACTTCCGCCGTGGTCGGCGTTATCGTGAACCTCGCCGTTTTTTTCGCGCTTCACGTATTGTGGCCACATGGCATGCACGGCGGATTCGAATGGCCCTCATTGATAATCGGTGTAGTGGCCGCTATTGCGCTGTTCCGGTTCAAGGTCGGGGTGATACCCGTGGTGCTTGCTTCAGGTGTAGTTGGACTCGCACTCAAGCTGCTGGTCTCCTGAGGTACTTCTCATTTCAACCGATTCCTTATGACCGCCGCGAACGCGGTCGCCACGGGAGCATCCATGACTATCGATCCATCCGTCGTCGCCGCATTCACGCCCACGGGTAAAGTGCGCGCGTCGATCAATCTCGGCAATCCGATTCTCGCCAACAAGAACCCGCAAACGGGCGAGCCGTTCGGCGTATCCGTCGATCTGGCGCGCGCATTCGCCGCAAAACTCGGCGTCGAACTGGAACTTGTCGTGTTCGACGCGGCGGGCAAATCGGTCCAGGCGGTCAGCGAGGAGCGCGCCGATTTCGGCTTCTTCGCCGTCGACCCATTGCGCGGCGAGACGATTGCGTTCACGGCGCCGTATGTGTTGATCGAAGGTTTCTATCTCGTGCGCGACGACTCGCCCGTGAAGACGAATGCCGATGTCGATCATGCCCACAACCGCGTCGCCGTCGGCAAGGGCAGCGCGTATGACCTGTTCCTGACTCGCGAACTGAAGGCTGCGGAGATCGTGCGCGCGCCGACGTCTCCGGCCGTCGTGCAGACGTTCCTCGAACAGAATCTCGAAGTCGCCGCGGGCGTCAAGCAGCAGCTCGAAGCCGATGCGAAGAAGGCCAGCGGACTTCGGCTGCTCGACGAACGGTTCATGGTGATCCAGCAGGCAATGGGTACGCCGAAGAGCCGTGGGCAAGCCGCGGCAGCAGCGCTGCATGCGTTCGTCGAAGAGATGAAGGCTTCCGGGTTTGTCGCCGATGCGCTGGCGCGACATGGGATCGCGGGAGCGTCGGTCGCGCCGAAGGCATGAAGGCTGTGCGCCTGCGCGCCAACGTTCACGTGCCGCACGCGTGAATCAGAAACTGCTGTAGCGCCGTCGCCGGGCCGCTCAACTGCGCGCCCTTCGGCCAGATCATGCCCGCGTCCATTTGCGGCACGACGTCCGTGATGGGACGCGCGTCGATACGCTTGCCTTCCAGCGACCACGGACGGAACACCATATCCGACAGCACCGTCACGCCGAAGCCATGCGCAACCAACCCGCGCAGCGCTTCCATCGAACTGGTGCGAAACGCGATGTTCGGCGCGATCCCCTTTTTCTTCCAGTAGCGCAGCGTCGAGTGCTCGCCCTCGTCCACCGTGATCAGGATGTACGGATGCGCCGCGATGTCCTTCAACGACGGCGCGTCCATCTGCGCCAGCGGATGCGACGGCGCGAGCCACAATTGCCGCCGCGAGCGGATCAGCACCTGGCTGCCGAACCGGCTGAGCTTTTCGACATTCGACAGCAGCACCATGCCGATCTCGACATCGCCATCCAGCACCGCGCGCTCGATATCCGCCCGCTCCATGTCGCGCAGATCGAACTCGATGAACGGATACGTCGCGCGAAAGCGTGCCAGCAGTTCGGGCAGGAAATAGCCCAGCACCGTATACGAAGCGGCGATGCGCACGGTCCCGCGCATGTCGTGCGAGCGAAACGGCGGCTTGTGCACGGCATCGCGCGCGGCGTCGAGCACGCGCCGCGCGTGGTTGTAGAAATCCTGGCCGTCCGGCGTCAGCGTGACGCCCTGCGGCAGCCGCTCGAACAGCCGTGTGCCGAGGCCGTTTTCCAGTGCGAGCACCGCGTTGGTGATCGCCGATTGCGACACATGCTCGTTGGCCGCCGCCATCGAGAACTGGCCTGTCTGCGCCGCCGCCACGAAGTAGCGCAATTGCCGGAGTGTGAGATCGAACGCCATCTGATTTTCGAATACCAGAATTGTCTATTTGTGATTTTACGATACCAATTCGGCTTCCTATACTCGGCGAAAAATCACATTCCCCGGAGACAGCCCTGCCATGAATGCGCCCGATCTAGCCGTCGCAGCCGATCTAGCGGCCGACATGCCCGACACGTCCGAAATGCCCGTGACACTCGAGGACAAGTACACGCTCGAAAAAGGCCGCGTGTATATCAGCGGCACGCAGGCGCTGGTGCGTCTTCCAATGCTGCAAAAAGCACGCGACCGCAAGGCCGGGCTGAACACGGCAGGCTTCATTTCCGGCTATCGCGGCTCGCCGCTGGGCGCGCTCGATCAGTCGCTGTGGAAAGCGAAAAAGCATCTGCAGGCCAACGACATCGTCTTCCAGCCCGGCGTCAACGAGGATCTGGCCGCGACATCCGTGTGGGGCACGCAGCAGATCAACCTGTGGCCCGGCGCGACGCGCGACGGCGTATTCGGCATGTGGTACGGCAAAGGCCCCGGCGTCGACCGCACGGGCGATGTCTTCAAGCACGCGAACTCCGCCGGCAGCGACGCGCGCGGCGGCGTGCTCGTGCTGGCCGGAGACGATCACGCGGCGAAGTCGTCGTCGGTTGCGCATCAGTCGGAGCACGCGTTCATCGCGGCGGGCATCCCCGTGCTGTATCCGGCGAACGTGCAGGAATACCTCGATTACGGACTGCACGGCTGGGCGATGAGCCGCTATTCGGGCCTATGGGTGGCGATGAAGTGCGTGACGGACGTGATCGAATCCACGGCGTCGATCGATCTCGATCCGGATCGCGTCGAAATCGTCACGCCGACCGATTACGCGATGCCCGAGGGCGGCCTGAACATCCGCTGGCCGGACGCGCCGCTCGCGCAGGAAGCGCGGCTGCTCGACGAGAAATGGTATGCGGCACTCGCCTATATCCGCGCGAACAAGCTGAACCGCATCGTGATCGATTCGCCGACGCCGCGCTTCGGCATCATCACGGCGGGCAAGGCCTATCTCGACGTGCGCCAGGCGCTCAGCGACCTGGGTCTCGATGAAGACACGTGCGCTCAAATTGGCTTGCGTGTGCTGAAAGTAGGCTGCGTGTGGCCGCTCGATGCGCAGGATGCCCGCGCGTTCGCGACGGGCCTGGAAGAGATTCTCGTCGTCGAAGAAAAGCGCCAGATTCTAGAATATGCGCTGAAGGAAGAGCTATACAACTGGCGCGAGGACGTGCGGCCAAAGATCTATGGCAAGTTCGACGAGCGCAACAACGAAGGCGGCGAATGGTCGGTGCCGCGAGGCGACTGGCTGTTGCCCGCGCATTACGAACTGTCGCCGGCGCTGATCGCGAAGGCCGTGGCACGGCGTCTGTCGCGCGCCGATCTGCCCGCCGACGTGCGGGCGCGGATGCTGGCGCGCGTCGCGATCATCGAAGCCAAAGAACGGGAAGCGGCGAAGCCGCGCGTGTCCGTCGAACGCAAGCCGTGGTTCTGCTCCGGCTGCCCGCACAACACGTCGACTAACGTACCCGAAGGGTCGCGCGCGCTCGCGGGCATCGGTTGTCACTACATGTCGATGTGGATGGACCGCAAGACGGAAACCTTCAGCCAGATGGGCGGCGAAGGCGTGGCGTGGATCGGCCAGATGCATTTCTCCGGCGACAAGCATGTGTTCGTCAATCTCGGCGACGGCACCTACTTCCATTCGGGTCTGCTCGCGGTTCGCGCGGCCATCGCGGCGAACGCGAACATCACCTACAAGATTCTCTACAACGACGCCGTCGCGATGACGGGCGGCCAACCCGTCGACGGCGTGCTGACCGTGCCGCAGATCGCGCACCAGGTCCATGCCGAGGGCGCGAAGCGCATCGTCATCGTCACTGACGAGCCGCAAAAGTATCACTCGGGCATCGTGTTGCCTCAGGGTGTGGATGTCCATCATCGCGATCAACTCGATTCCGTGCAGCGCGCGCTGCGCGACATGCCCGGCACCACGGTGCTGATCTACGATCAGACTTGCGCAACCGAGAAACGGCGGCGCCGCAAGCGCGGTGCGTATCCCGACCCGGCGCGCCGCGCGTTCATCAACGACGCCGTGTGCGAAGGCTGCGGCGATTGCTCGGTGCAATCGAACTGCCTGTCCGTCGAGCCGCTCGATACGCCGCTCGGCACGAAGCGCAAGATCAACCAGTCGTCGTGTAACAAGGACTTTTCGTGCGTGAAGGGCTTTTGCCCGAGCTTCGTCACGGCTGAAGGCGCGCAGCTTCGCAAGCCCCAGGCCGCGCGTGGCAGCGGCGCTGTCAGCGCAGAGTTCGACACGCTGCCGATGCCGTCGCTCCCCGCGCTCGCGAGACCGTACGGCATTCTCGTGACGGGCGTGGGCGGCACGGGTGTCGTGACGATTGGCGGCCTGATCGGCATGGCTGCGCATGTCGAACGCAAGGGCGTCACGGTGCTCGACATGGCGGGCCTCGCGCAAAAGGGCGGCGCCGTGCTCAGCCATGTGCAGGTCGCGTCCTCGCCCGACGCGTTGCACGCCACACGCATTGCGACGGGCGAAGCGCGGCTCGTGATCGGTTGCGATGCGATCGTGTCGGCGTCGAACGATGTGCTGTCCCGCACGCAACATGGCGTGACGGTTGCCGCGATCAACAGCGGCGCGACGCCGACGGCCCAATTCGTCAAGAACCCGAAGTGGACTTTCCCGGGCACGCAGACGGAAGCGGGACTGCGCGACAGCATCGGCGAAGGATGCGCGTTCATCGACGCCAACGCGCTCGCGCTGAAGCTGCTCGGCGACACGATCTACAGCAATCCGCTGCTGCTCGGGTTTGCGTGGCAGAAAGGCTGGCTGCCGCTGCAACTGTCGAGCCTCGTGCGCGCGATCGAACTGAATGGCGTATCGGTGGAGAAGAATCAGCAGGCGTTCAGCTGGGGACGTTACATCGCGCATCATGGCGAGGCGGCTGTTCAGGCGCTGCTCAAGCCGGCCGCTGTCGCGCAACAGGCGATCGTCATGCAATTGCCGGAATCGCTCGACAAGCTGATTGCATCGCGTGAAGCGCTGTTGACGACGTATCAGAACGCCGCGTATGCGCAGCGCTATCGCGATGTAATCGAGCGTATCCGCGCGAAGGAAACGCAAATCGCCGGCAACGCGAAACTGCCGCTCACGCGCGCAGTGGCGACGAGCCTGGCGAAGCTGATGGCCTACAAGGATGAGTATGAAGTGGCCCGCCTTTACGCAGACCCCGCTTATCTGGACAAACTGCGCCAACAGTTCGAGGGCGAACCGGGCCGCGATTACAAGCTGAGTTTCCATCTCGCGCCGCCGTTGCTCGCCAGGCGCGATGAACGCGGGAATTTGCAGAAGCAAAGCTTTGGTCCGTGGATGCTGCCCGTCTTCCGTGTGCTCGCACGCATGAAGGGATTGCGCGGCACTGCGCTCGACATATTCGGCAAGACGGCTGAACGGCGCGGCGAGCGGCAACTGATTACGGAGTACATCGCGCTGGTCGACGAGTTCTGCGCGACACTCGATCTCGAACGCCTGCCTGCGGCGCTCCAGCTCGCCAGTCTGCCGGACGATATTCGCGGCTTCGGTCATGTGAAGGAACGCAATATCCAGGCAGCGGCGAAAAAGAAGGCGCGCCTGCTCGATGACTATCGGACGCCGGAGCGCTTGACCGCGAGCGCGTAACATTGGGTTGACGGGACGCCGAACCGGGGCGGGCGGCAAACGCTAGCCCCGGCGCTTCGCGCAATATGCGCTTCGAGGTGCGACATGCTGGGGTTCTTCATACGAGCACGCGCAGTCCTGATCTGCCTGCTGGCTTGCCTTGCCGCCGGTTGTTCGACAGTGGACCAACCGCAAGCCGGTCAGACAGAAACGGGACAGTGCCGCGCACCCGGCCACTTTTGCCAGACATTCTTCGGCCCTTGACTCAAAAGCCGACGCGCCGTGCGCATACCGAGGGGACAAAAAGAAAAGCCCACCAAGCGGTGGGCTGAATCCATATCAGGAGGAGACATGGAGGAGACAGAGGTCAGTATAAACCCCTATTCGTGTAATGCAAGCGTTTTTGTTTCGCCGCAACAACGCTTCGGCGGGAGAATGAACGGCAAGCCCTGCTCGGGCACATGCATGCTGCGCGCAGGCATCATCGCCCCGTCGACCCACCTTTAAACGCCCGCGAACCAGACACCGGTCTCGATTGCGCGATCAACGATTCCCAGATCGTCGAAGATCTCCGGCGTGCGCGGCGTAATGCCGAGCGCGTTGCAGAAAAATCCTCTTGCTGGCATTCCGTCGATCACGCTCACGGCCGCTGCGAATCCGCGCCCGCGCTATAGCGGCGAGCTATTGATGGCATTGCCGCAAACGAATTCAGTTGCCCTTCGCCGTCGCATATATTGAAGCTGGACCGATGAGGCGACACCGCAGCGACAAGCGTGAGCGCACATAGCAACGCGTTGCGCAGGCCGACGCACCGGCGCGGGCGGCCGATCTGTCGCGCGAGCCCGACACCAACGCAAAACGTAGAGTGGAGACATCCTCCCAAGGAGACGACGCATGTCAAACGACGCAAAGTGCCCGTTCATTCATGCCGCCGGCGGCGGAACGACCAACCGCGACTGGTGGCCGAAGCAGCTTCGGCTGGACCTGCTGAGCCAGCATTCCAGCCGGTCCAATCCGCTGGACAAGGATTTCGACTACGCCGAGGCGTTCAGGAGCCTCGACCTCGCCGCCGTCAAGAAAGACCTCGCGGCGTTGATGACGGATTCGCAGGACTGGTGGCCCGCCGACTTCGGCCACTATGGACCGCTGTTCATCCGCATGGCATGGCATAGCGCCGGCACCTACCGCACGGGCGACGGACGCGGAGGCGGCGGCCGCGGCCAGCAGCGTTTCGCGCCGCTCAACAGCTGGCCGGACAACGTCAGCCTCGATAAAGCCCGCCGCCTGCTCTGGCCGGTCAAGCAGAAATACGGCCAGAAAATTTCGTGGGCCGATCTGCTGATCCTGTCCGGCAACGTCGCGCTCGAAACCATGGGCTTCAAGACCTTCGGCTTCGCGGGCGGTCGCGAGGACACGTGGGAGCCGGATCAGGACGTCTACTGGGGCAATGAAAAAACCTGGCTGGGCGGCGACGTCCGCTATGGAAAAGGCGCCGCGCCCCGCGACGCAAGCGACGAAGGCGTGCTCGTCGCCGACGAGGAACTGCACGGCGAAGAAGCCAGCCGCACGGATAGCGGGCGGCATCTGGAGAACCCGCTCGGCGCTGTGCAGATGGGTCTGATCTACGTGAACCCGGAAGGCCCGGACGGCAATCCCGACCCGCTCGCCGCCGCGCACGACATCCGCGAAACCTTCGCGCGCATGGCGATGAACGACGAGGAAACCGTCGCGCTGATCGCAGGCGGCCATACGTTCGGCAAAACGCACGGTGCCGGTCCCGCCGATAATGTCGGCGCCGAACCCGAAGCAGCCGAGCTGGAAAACCAGGGGCTGGGTTGGAAAAGCAGCTTCGGCAGCGGCAAGGGCGGCGACACGATCACGAGCGGCCTGGAAGTCACGTGGACGGCCACACCGACACAGTGGGGCATGGGCTTCTTCCAGAACCTGTTCGGCCACGAATGGGAATTGACCAAGAGTCCTGCCGGCGCGAACCAGTGGGTCGCCAAGGGCGCGACGGCGACGATCCCGCATGCTCACGATCCATCGAAAAAGCTGCTGCCGACGATGCTCACCACCGACCTGTCACTGCGCTTCGACCCCGAGTACGAGAAGATCTCGCGGCGCTTCATGCAGAACCCGGATGAGTTCGCCGACGCCTTCGCGCGCGCCTGGTTCAAGCTGACGCACCGCGACATGGGGCCGCGCACCCGCTATCTCGGCGCCGAAGTGCCCGCCGAAGAACTGCTGTGGCAAGACCCGATTCCCGCCGTGAACCATCCGCTGGTCGATGCCGGCGACATTGCGTCGCTGAAACAGAAGGTTCTGGCGTCGGGGCTTTCCGTCTCCCAGCTGGTATCGACGGCATGGGCTTCGGCGTCGACCTTCCGCGGCTCGGACATGCGCGGCGGCGCCAACGGCGCGCGCATCCGCCTTGCCCCGCAGAAGGATTGGGCGGCCAATCAGCCCGAGCAGCTGGCGAAGGTGCTGAAAACGCTCGAAGGCATTCAGAGCGAGTTCAACGGCACAGCGACGGGCGGCAAGAAGATTTCGCTCGCCGATCTGATCGTGCTGGCGGGCGGCGCGGCGATCGAACAGGCCGCGAAAAATGCCGGGCACATAGTCAGCGTGCCGTTCACGCCGGGACGCATGGATGCATCGCAGGAACAGACGGACGTGCAATCCATGGCTGTGCTGGAGCCGGTCGCCGACGGCTTTCGCAACTTCCTCAAGGGCAAGTACAACGTGCCGGCTGAAGCCTTGCTGATCGACAAGGCACAGTTGCTGACGTTGACGGCGCCGGAGATGACGGTGCTGATCGGCGGTTTGCGCGTGCTGAACGTGCACACGGGCGCCGATTCGCACGGTGTCTTCACGAAACGGCCGGAAACGCTGACCAACGACTTCTTCCGCAACCTGCTCGACATGGGCACGGAATGGACGCCTACGACGCCCGCGCGCGAGGTGTTCGAAGGCGCCGACCGCCGCACGGGCGAAGTGAAGTGGACGGGCACGCGTGTCGATCTGATCTTCGGCTCGCATGCGCAGTTGCGCGCGCTGAGCGAGGTCTATGCGAGCGAGGACGCGCAGGAGAAGTTCACGCGCGACTTCGTCGCAGCGTGGGTCAAAGTGATGAATCTGGATCGCTTCGATCTAGCTTGAGCGGCTGCAGCGGTTGCAGCGGTTGCGTCTGTTGAATGCGCGGTGTGATTGCCGATGTTAAAGCGGCAATCACACCGCGCTGTCTTTTGTGCCCCGCACAGCATCGACATTCCTTTTCTCGTCCGCAACGCCCGCAAAGATGCGCCGCAGCGGCCACAAAACTTGCAATCGACGATCCGGCCCGCTATACCACAAGCATCGGTCGGGAGTCTGTAAGGATCGAGGGCCGCTCGGGCGCGGGTCGTCCGTCGGCGGATGAACGTGAATCCCCGGATCAAAAAGGAAAGCCATGTACCAGCAGACCTATAACCCGTTGGGCAATGCATTCCTTTCCACGATCGTTGCCGCGATCCCGATTCTGACGCTGCTGTACTTCATCGCGCTGCACCGCCATCGCGATGCACAAGGCAACGTGCATCTGGGCATCTCCGCGCCGTATGCGGCGTTTTTCGGCGTCATCGCCGCGTTCATCATCTCGTGCCTGGTCTTCCGGATGCCGGTGGCGTCCGCCGTTTCCGCGTTTGCACTCGGCTCGCTTTCCGGCTTTCTCGGCATCATCTGGATCGTGCTCGCCGCGATGTTCCTGTACACGATGAGCGTCGTGACGGGCAAGTTCGAGATCGTCAAGGAGTCGATCGTCCACATTTCCTTCGACAGGCGGCTGCAATGCGTGCTGATCGCCTTCTCGTTCGGCGCGATCATCGAAGGTACGTCGGGTTTCGGCACGCCCGTCGCGATCGCGGGCGCCGTGATGGTCGGGCTCGGCTTCCGGCCTTTCCAGTCCGCCGTGCTCAATCTGCTCGCGAATACGGCACCCGTCGCCTGGGGCGCGATCGGCACCCCGATCGTCACGCTGGCGGCCGTGAGCGAGCTCGATCAGGTCACGCTGTCGGCGATGGCGGGCCATCAATTGCCGTTCGTCTCGGTCCTCGTGCCCTTCTGGCTGGTCGCGACCTTCGTGAAGATGGAAGGCGGATCGTGGAAAGAAGTCTTCGAAGTCTGGCCCGCAATGCTGTGCGCGGGCGGATCGTTCGCGCTGATGCAGTTCTACGCGTCGAGCAGCCCCGCGCTGCATCTGATGACGGACGTCGTATCCGGCGTGTTCTCGGTGATCTGCACGGCCTTGTTCCTGCGCTTCGTGTGGCATCCGAAAACGCGCTTTCTGCTGCGCGATGAACGCGAGGCGCTCGCGCGCGCCGGCGACAGCGCGACATCCGTCACGACGGACCGCAGCGAATGGAAGTACAGGTATTCGGCGGCGGAAACGGTCTATGCGTGGATGCCATGGGTGATCCTGATCGCCTGTTGCGCGCTATGGGGCGTGCCGGAGTTCAAGAAGCTGCTCAACAACCTGTTCGCAAGCGTGACGTTTTCGACGACGCTGCTCGGCTCGCCGTTCAAGGGCACGCTGTCGCTGCCCGTCTGGGATATGCCCGCGCTGCATAACCTCGTGCAGCGCATGCCGCCCGTCGTGGCCGCCAACGCAAAAGCGGAAGCGGCGCGCTTCACGATCAACTGGCTGTCGGCAGCGGGGACGGGCGTGTTCGTCGCAGCCGTGCTGTCGGGCCTCGTGCTGAGGTTGAGCGCCACGCAATGGAAAGATGCCTTCGTTCAGACCATGCGCCGGATGAAAATACCCGTGCTGGTGATCGCCCAGGTGCTGGGCCTGGGCTTCCTCACACGCTACTCGGGCACCGACGCCGTCCTCGGCCTCGCGTTCACGGGCGCGGGCGTGCTCTATCCGTTCTTCGCGGCGTTCCTCGGCTGGCTCGGCGTGTTCCTGACGGGCTCCGACACGGCGTCGAATGCGCTGTTCGGCAGCCTGCAACGCATCACGGCGCAGCAGCTCAACCTGAACCCGATCCTGATCGTGGCGACGAACTCGACGGGCGGCGTGATGGGCAAGATGATCGACGCGCAGTCCATCATGGTCGCCTGCGCGGCTTGCTACGATGATCCGAAGGAGCGTTCGTTCGCCCTTGGGCCGATTTTCCGCACAGTGTTCTTCCATTCCATTGCGGGCGCCGCCTTGATCGGCGTGATCGCGATGTTGCAGGCCTATGTCTTCCCCGGGATGATTCCGATCCCGCCCGTCGGCAAATAAATGCCGTCATGACCGTCAGGCCGTCTGCGGACGGCCGCGGACCCTTCCCTGCCTCCGCAACCCGTTGCCCACGGGCAACGCGAGCTTGCACGTGGGTATAACCCCGCTTGCATGTGCGTTTTTGCGCCGTTAACATGAAACGATATATACGGTTTTCTGCGCCGTGGAATTCGACGTGGTGCGGCGGCAAGCAGCAGTACCGCATCACGTTACATAGAGCCTGCGTGGCAAGGAGGCGCATCATGTCCGACAAGCATCTTTCCAGTCAGTTCGACGCCGCGCTCAACATGCTATCGACCAGGCTGCTGGAAATGGGCGGCGTCGTAGAACGGCAAATCACCCGCTGTCTGTCGTTGCTCGACGCCTACGACGCCGCGCTCGTCGAAGACATCCGCGCCAGTGAGCGCGAACTGAACGCGCTCGAAATCGAAATAGACGAAGAAATACACCGTGTGATCGCACGGCGGCAGCCGGCCGCACGCGATCTGCGGCTATTGATGGCCATGTCGAAGTGCGTCACCAACCTCGAACGCATGGGCGACGAAGCGCGCAAGATCTCCAAGCGCATGCGGCGCGTCGACGAACATGGCGGAACGCCGCCCATCTCGCTGGCCGAACTGAAGCAGTGCGGTGAACTGGCGTCGTCGATCCTGCATCGGGTGCTCGATGCGTTTGCGCGCATGGACGCCGCCGCCGCTGCGCAAATCGTGCGCGACGACAAGGCCATCGACGACGTGTTCCGCGCATTCGTCGAGCGGCTCGCGACGCACATGAACGAGGCGCCGCGCGCCATTACGGTCGCGCTCGAATACCTGTTCATCGCGAAGGCATTGGAGCGCATTGGCGATCACGCCAAGAACATTGCCGAATTTGTCGTGTTCGTCGTCAAGGGGCGCGATGTGCGTCACATTCCGCTGCGCGAACTGGAACGCGAGGCATTGACGAACGAGGCGCATTGACCCACGTTAGCGGCGAATCGATGGATCAGGCATCCGCATTATTCACTCTTGCAGATACGCGTTCACGATAGCAGCCGCATTTGCACCAGAACGTGACAGGAAAGCATCGCAGCGCATATCCATAGCTCGAATGCTTTCTTGTCGTCCCGTACTGCGTCGACAAGAATGAGCGCTCAAAGACGACCACTGCGCTCATTCCCATGTCGAAAGCACCCAGCCTGCAGCTCGATTCAGCCACGCTTGCCGACGAATACGATCGCCTCGGCACCCGCCAGTTCAATCACGGTCTGCAACTGCTCGACGCGCTCGACCTGCGCGAAGGCGAACGCGTGCTCGACATTGGCTGCGGCACGGGCCGCCTGACGGAATCGGCCGCGCAGCGCGTCGGCGCGCGCGGCGAAGTGCTCGGCATCGATCCATTGCCGCTACGCGTCGAACGCGCGCTGCAACGCGCGCAAGGCCGTTTCGCGGCGCGCGTCGGCCGCGCGGAAAACCTCGCGGAAATCGCCGATGCGCACTTCGACGTCGTCTATCTGAACAGCGTGATTCACTGGATACCGGACCAGCAAGAGGCGTTGCGCGAAGCGTGGCGCGTGCTGAAGCCCGGCGGACGGATCGGCTTCACGACCATGCCCGCTGACGTGCCGCACGAACTGCATCGCGTGCTGCACGCGCTGAACGCCGGCGACCCGGCCTCGCAGCACGCGGAGATCGGCGCGCCGAACAAGCTGACGCGCGAAAGCACGGCAACGCTGCTGGCTTCCGTGGGGTTCGAGCTCACGCTCAACGAGATTCGCGAGTTCGACGACGCATTCGACAACGTCGACGACGTGCTGTCGTTCAGCCGTGCGAGTTCCTTCGGCAATTTCCTCTCGTCGCTGCCCGATCCGCACGTTGCGCGTCTGCGCGAGCGCCTCGCCGCTGCGCTCGAATTGCATCGCGGTCCGCGTGGCCTGCAATTGACGCGCCGCATGATCTTCACCGCCGCTCGCAAACCGCTCGCGCACTAATCGCACACTCATCGCGCGGCGACGGTCCGCCTGCTTCGGCGTCCGCCCTTCATCTCTTCTTCCGTTTGCATTCGCTCATCCAATGGACAACCGATTCCGACGCACCTTCACGCTCGTGAAGTCCGTTCTGCTGGCAACCGCGCTTGCCTTCACCGTGCCGCAGGCGTACGCCGATAAACCCGCCGTGATCCGCATCGGCGTCGCGCAACAAGGCGCGGGCGATCCGCCCACGTTCGGCGGTTCGCCCGCCGCGACGGTGCAGCAATTGCAACTGCTCGAAAAGGAATTCGCCGCCGACGGCATCAAGGTCGAATGGCTGTTCTTCAAGGGCGCGGGGCCCGCTGTCAACGAAGCGATCGCCGACAAATCGCTCGACTTCGCTTTTCAGGGTGATCTGCCTTCCGTGCTCGGCCGCGCCAATGGCCTGAAGACGCGCATTCTGCTCGAATCGGGCGTGCGCGTCGGCGTGAAGATCGCCGTGCCGCCCGATTCGAACGTGCAGTCGGTGAAGGACCTGAAAGGCCGGCGCGTGTCGATCTTTCGCGGCACCAATCTGCAACTCGTCGCGGACAACGTGCTCGCCGCGAACCAGCTCGACGAACGCGACCTGCGCGTGATCAATCTCGACTCGGCGAGTTCGCTGGCGGCGTTGTCGTCGAAGGGCATCGACGCGTCGGTCAACGACTATCACCTCTACAAGCTGCGCGATCAGGGCCTCGCGAAGATCATCTACGAATCGCAGACGGACGGGCCGCAATTCACGCGACAGTCGCATCTGCTCGTGCTCGACGACTTCGACCGCGCGCATCCCGACATCGTGCAGCGCGTGGTCAATTCGTTCGTCAAAGGCGCGCAATGGTCGTCCGACGAAGCGAACCGCGATGCGCTCTTCAAGCTGTGGGCGAAGAGCGGCGTCACCTACGCGTCGTGGCAGGCAGAGTTCGCCAACCAGCCTCTGAAGTCGCGCAACTCGCCGCTCGTCGATCCGTTCATCGTCGCGCGCTACAAGGCCGTGGCGAGCGATGCGCTCAGGCTGAAGCTGATCCGCCAGCCTGTCGAAGTCGACGGCTGGTTCGAGACGCGCTATCTCGACAACGCACTGCGCACCCAGTCGCTCGAACACTACTGGACGCGTTACGACGCGCAAGGCAAACCGCTGGGTTGACGGAGTCCGCGATGAGCAAGGCGATAGGCCAGTGGCCGGCCATTACGAAGCGCGCCACCTCGGATCGGGACGAGACAAGCCCGGCGTCGGAGCAGGTGCAACGGCGCGTGCGCGCGGCCGTGTGGCATCTCGCGCCATGGCTGCTGCCCGCCGCGCTGTTCGCGCTATGGAGCATCGGCTGCGCGCACGGCTGGATCGCGCCGCAAATTCTTCCGCCGCCGCAACAGGTATTCGACACGCTGTACGACCTCGCAGTCAGCGGCGATCTCGCGCGCAACACGCTGGTCAGCCTGCAGCGGGTGCTGGTCGGTTTCGGCGTCGGCGCGCTCGCGGGCTTTTTCATCGGCGCGGCATTGGGTTTGTCGCGCACCGTCGAAGCCTATGTGCTGCCCGCCTTCAATGCGCTCGTGCAGATTCCCGTACTGGGCTGGCTGCCGTTTCTGCTGTTGCTGGTCGGCGTCGGCGAGCCGTTGAAGTACATCCTGATCGCGCATGCCGCGCTCGTGCCCGTCACGTTGAGCACGATGCAAGGCGTGCGCAACACGCCCGCCGCGCTCGATGAAGTCGCACGCGTGTTCGGCTACAACCGCTTTCAGCGCGTCGTGCATGTCGTGCTGCCCGCCGCCGTGCCGACGCTCGCGACAGGCGTGCGGCTCGCGTTCACGAAGGCCTGGCTCGCGCTCGTCGTGGTCGAACTGGTCGCGTCGTCAGAAGGGCTTGGCTATCTGATCGTGTACGGCCGGCAGCTCTTTCAACTCGACCTCGTGATGGCTTCCGTGGTGATCGTCGGCGCCATCGGCTTTGCGATCAACCGCGCGCTCGATGCGCTCGAAGCCCGTTTGCGGCGCGGACAACCGTCGGCATTTCGCGAGTGAATCATTCGATCGAGGACACACGTCATGCCTTCCACCCGTCCGCTTTCAGGTCTTTTTTCGCAGCGCAAATCCAGCCGTCCGCCGCCGTGCAGTTGCGACGCACCCGTCAAGCCCGAGCGTCAGTCCGCACTCAAACCGCGTCTGTCCGCGTTCAACTGGCGCGGCCTCGTGCTGCCGCTCGCAGCGTTTGCGTTGTGGTGGATCGTGTCGTCGTTGCATCTCGTCAAGAGCGGCTTGCTCGTCAGCCCGGTCGATGTCGCGCGCACCGCGTGGCAGCAGGTTCAGAGCGGCGCGCTGCTGCGCGCGCTGTCGGCTTCGCTTGCGCGTGAAGCGAGCGGCTTCGTGATCGGCACGGCGGGCGGCCTGCTGCTCGGCGCGGCGCTCGGCTTCTCGCGCGTCGCGACGCGCCTGATCGGTCCGACCTTCGACACCTTCAAGCAGATCTCGCTGTTCGCGTGGATACCGCTGATCTCCGTGTGGTTCGGTCTCGGCGATATGGCGAAGGTCGTGTTCCTGTCGCTGGCCGCGCTGCTGCCCGTCGCCGCGCATACGTGCGACGGCATCCACGCCGTGTCGCCGCGCTATGTGGAAGTCGCGCGCGCGTTTCGCTATTCGCGCCTGCAAATGGCGCGCTTCGTGATTCTGCCCGCCGCGCTGCCGTCGATTTTCACGGGCATCTATCTCGCCCTGATCTACTCGTGGCTCGCGACGCTCGGCGCCGAATACCTGCTGGTTGCGGGCAGCGGCATCGGCAATACGCTGATCGACGGCAGCGAGCAGTTCAGGATGGATCTCGTGCTGTTCGGCATCATCGTCGTGGGCATCACGGGCTGGGCGCTCAACGCACTGGCACGCGGCGTCGAACGGCGCGTGCTCGCGCGGCGCAATGGCGCAACGCGCGCACGCGCCGCCGCATGACATCAACATTCAGGTAACGGCATATGACGACGACAGTCTCCGAAGGCATCCGCATTCGCAACGTCAGCAAACGCTACGCGCAACAGGACGAAGCGAACGGCACGCTGCTCGTGCTCGACGATATCTCGCTCGATATCGCGCAGGGCGAATTCGTCAGCGTGCTCGGCGCCAGCGGTTGCGGCAAGTCGACGCTGCTTCGGCTCGTCGCAGGGCTGGACCGCGACTTTCGCGGCGATATCAGCGTGGACGGCGAACGCGTGCGCGATACGTCGCTCGAGCGCGGCATCGTGTTCCAGGATCACCGCCTGTTCCCGTGGCTCACGGCCTCGCAGAACATTCTCGCCGCGTTGCGCAACGCACCGCTTACCACGCAGCAGAAGCGCGACGCCGTCGCCGGGCATGTTGCGCTGGTGGGCCTCGAAGGCTTCGAGCATGCGTATCCGCATCAGTTGTCGGGCGGCATGGCGCAGCGCGTCGCGATTGCCCGAGGACTCGTGAACCGGCCGCGCGTGCTATTGCTCGACGAACCGTTCGGCGCACTCGATGCATTGACGCGCGGCCGCCTGCAAAACGAATTGCAGCGCATCTGGCAACACGAACGGATCACGATGATTCTCGTCACGCACGACGTCGACGAAGCGATCTATCTCGGCGACCGCGTCGTGACGATGGCGCCGCGCCCCGGCCGCGTGAAGCGCATCGCTCACGTCGATCTGCCGCGCCCGCGCGAGCGCAGCGATGCGCGCTTCGTGCGGCTGCGCGAGCAGATTCTCGCCGACTTCACCGACCAGCCCGCGCCCGCCGATCACGACACGCCTGCCAACGGCCTGCGCGCGAACACGCCTGAGCCGCGCATCACGGAATGGCGCCTTGCGTGGTGAAGCCCGATTTCTTTCGACGTCGATCAAGGAAACTACAGTGAGCGAAGCACGACAACACCAGCGACAGATCAGCCTCGGCGCGTTCCTGATGGAGACGGGACATCACATCGCCGCATGGCGCCACCCCGACACGCACGCGACGGGCGGCCTCGACTTCGCGCACTACGCGCAGCTTGCGCAGATCGCCGAACGCGCGAAGTTCGACGCGATCTTTTTCGCCGACAGCGTCAGCGTGCGCGACACGCACCTGCCTTCGCTGTCGCGCACGGCCCGCGCCGATCACTTCGAGCCGCTGACGCTGCTGTCCGCGCTCTCCGTCGTGACTTCGCATATTGGTCTCGTCGCCACGGTATCCACGACGTTCAACGAGCCGTACAACGTCGCGCGCAAGTTCGCGTCCCTGGATCATCTGAGCGGCGGTCGCTCCGGCTGGAATCTCGTCACGTCCAGCACGGAGACGGAAGCGCACAACTTCGGCTTCGACAGACATCCCGACCACGCGCTGCGCTACGAGCGCGCGAAGGAATTCCACGACGTGGTGACGGGCCTGTGGGATAGCTGGGACGACGACGCGTTCCTGCGCGACAAGGCGAGCGGCGTCTACTTCGATCCCGGCAAGGTGCACGTGCTCGACTATCGCGGCAAGCATTTCAAGGTGCGCGGGCCGTTGAACGTCGCGCGCTCGCCGCAGGGACGGCCCGTCGTGATTCAGGCGGGCGCATCCGATGCGGGCAAGGAACTCGCTGCGCAAACGGCCGAAGTGATCTTCGTCGCGCATCAGACACTCGACGAAGCGAAGCATTTCTATCGCGACGTGAAAGGGCGGCTCGCGCGCTATGGACGCGAGCCGGAGCATCTGAAGATCATGCCCGGCATCTTTCCTGTTGTCGGCAGGACGCAGCAGGAAGCGCAAGACAAGTTCGACGCGTTGCAGGACCTGATTCATCCGGTTGTCGGCTTGCAGTTGCTGTCGAACATGTCGGGCGGTGTCGATCTGTCGAAGTACGACGTCGACGGGCCTGTGCCGGAACTGCCGGAAACCAATGGCGGCAAGAGCCGGCAACGGCTTCTGCTCGACCTCGCGCGCCGCGACAATCTGTCGATACGCCAGCTCTATCTGCGCATCGCGGGCGCGCGCGGACATCAGCAGGTGATCGGCACGCCGCAGAGCATCGCGGATCAGTTGCAGCAATGGTTCGAAGAGGAAGGCGCCGACGGCTTCAACATCATGTCGCCGTGGCTGCCCGGCGGACTGAGCGAGTTTGCCGAACTGGTCGTACCCGAGTTGCAGCGGCGCGGACTGTTTCGCACCGAGTACGCGGGCCGCACGCTGCGCGATCATCTAGGACTGCCGCGTCCGGAGAACCCGTTCTCGGCCCAACCCGCGCAACTCGCGCAGACGGCTTGAGCAACTAGAGACGGCCCGGTCGCGGATCAGGTACAAAACCATCGCGATTGGGCATGCGAACCGATGCCAGCGAATGCGCATCGAGACGCGCATCGTCGGACACGATGCCGTTCTGGTTCAGAATCCACGCGCTCACCGCATAGACTTCATCGGCGCTGAGCGATTGCGGCGCGTTGTACGGCATCGCGCGGCGGATGTAGTCGAACAGCGTCGTCGCATACGGCCAGTAGCTGCCTACCGTGCGCTTCGGGTTCGCCGAGGTAAGCGTGCCCTGCCCGCCAATCAGCTGGTCGCCGATCAGCCCTTCCCCCTTCGCACCGTGGCACGCGGCGCATTTGGCCGCGAAGACTTTGCCGCCCATCGCGACGTCGCCGCTGCCGGGAGGCAGACCGTGGCCATCGGGCGCGACGTCGATATTCCATGCGGCGATATCGGCGTCGCTGACAGGCGTGCCGATCGCATCGGCGGATTTGCGCAGATCGGCGTTCAACGCTGGCCGTTGCGCATCATGCGAGGCCGTCAACGAAGTCGAGCACGCGGCCAGCGACGCGCACAGCAAAGACGCCCGAAACATGGACTTAAGCATTTTTCACGCTTCCGTCGGCGCCGATGCGCCATTGGTGAATGCCGTTGTAGTGATAGTTCGAGTTCAATCCGCGCGCCTGCACGAGCGCCTCGCGCGTTGGCTGCACATAGCCGGTCGAATCGGTGGCGCGCGACAGAATCGCCGTTGGCTCGCCGTTCCAGACCCAGCCCGATTGAAAGCGCGTCAACGCCCGATCCCGCGGCGTGTCGTCGAGCGCCGCGTCCTGCCACGTCTTGCCGCCATCCGTCGATACTTCGACCCGGCGAATCGCGCCGCGTCCCGACCACGCGAGACCGACAATCGGATAAAAGCCGTGCACCGTCAGCTTTTGCCCTGACGACGGCCGCGTAATCACCGACTTCGCATCCATTTCGAACACGAACTGCCGCGCACGCCCATCCGGCAATAGCCCCGTGTATTTGGACGTTTCCTCGCGCGTCTCCAGCGGCGCATCGACTATCTTCAACCGCCGCAGCCACTTTACGTTCGTGTTGCCTTCGAAGCCCGGCACGAGTAGCCGCAGCGGATAGCCATTCTCGGGCCGCAGACGCTCGCCGTTTTGCGCGTAGACGACGAGCGCCCGGTCGAGAATCCGGTCGAGCGGCAGGCTGCGCGTCATCGCGGCGGCGTCGGCGCCTTCGGCAAGCAGCCATTTCGGCGCGCGGCCGTCCTGCGCGGCGGCAAGTCCGCCCGTCGCTTCGAGCAAGGTCGAAAGACGCACGCCCGTCCATTCGCAACAGGACAGCAGCCCGTGCGTGATCTGCACGGGCAGGCCGCTCGGGCCTTTCCATTCGCTCCCCGTGTTGCCCGAGCATTCCAGGAAATGAATGCGCGACTCGGACGGCAGACGCAGCAGATCGTCCATCGTAAAGAGCTTCGGCTCACGCACCAGGCCATGCACGACGAGACGATGCGCGTCCGGGTCGATATCCGGCACGCCAGAATGATGACGCTCGTACACGAGCCCGTTCGGCGTGATCGTGCCGTGCAGGTCGGCGAGCGGCGTGAGGGAAGAGGCTGCGCCCGGCATCGGCCATGCGCGCGCCGCGCGGCGCACCACGTTCGCTTCGCGCGGCGACGGCTGCCCATACGGATGATCGAGGATCGGCGCGCCAGGCGTTTGCGACCACGGATCGACGTTCAGCGGGCGCAACAGCGTCGCCGCCTTCACGCCGGGCGCGACCAGCGCGGAAAGCGCCAGCCCGCCGAGCATCCGGCGACGCGGTAACACGGGAGCGGTCTTGGGTTCAGGAATCGGCGGATTGGACATGGGAGAACCGGGTGATTCGCGAGTGCGCGCGGGCGGCATTGCGGCGCCGCCCGGCGTCGAGGAGGCGCGTTGCGAAAAATTGCAGCGCGGAACACAGCAGCAGATAAACCAGACCGACGAACAGGAATATCTGCACGGGATAAACCATCAGCCGGTTATTGACCTGATTGGCGAGAAACGTGAACTCAGGCACGCCGACGATATACGCAAGTGACGTGTCTTTGATCAGCGACACCCACTGGTTCACGAACGACGGCGTCATGATCCGCACGGCCTGCGGCAACAGCACATGGCGCAACGCCTGCCAGCGCGTCAGGCCCAGCGACAGGGCCGCCTGCTCCTGCCCCGCGCGGACGGCGGCAATGCCTGCCTGCACCGAATGCGACAGGTACGCGCCGCCGATCAGCGCCAGTGCGCACACAACGGTTGCGAGTCCGGGCACGTCGACGTGCAGCAGCATCGGCATCAGAAAGAACGTCCAGAAGATCAGCATCAGGACGGGAATCGCGCGGAAAAAGCCGACCACTGCAGTGAGCGCGAGATGCGCCGCGCCGTGCGTCATCGACAGTGCAATGCCGCCCGCCAGCCCGACGATAGCGGACAGCAACGCCGACACCACCGACATCACCAGCGTCAACGCCGCCCCGCCGAGCGGGCCATTCGGAAACGTGCCGAGCAACAGATAGCGCAGTGTGGGCAGCCAGTCGATCGCGCTCATGCTGCGCCTCGCTGCCACGCGTGCGCGCTGCGGCGCTTCCATAGAAGCAAGCCGACTTCGATCGCCGCGATGGTCGCGATATAGAGGACGGTCGCGGCGCCGAACGCCTGGAAAGTCTTGAACGTTTCCGTATCGACTTGCCGCGACGTGTACGACAGTTCCGCGAGACCGATCGCCATCGTCAGCGACGAGTTCTTCACGATGTTCATGTATTGCCCCGCAAGCGGCGGCGTCGCGATGCGGATCGCCTGCGGCAGGATCACGTAGCGAAACGTGCCGAGCGGCGCCAGTCCCAATGCGGCCGCCGCCTGGTACTGCCCCTCCTTGACGCCGCGCATGCCCGCGCGAAACTCTTCACCGACGAACGTCGTCGCGTAGCACGTCAGCCCGATCCAGCCCGCGACGAACTCGAACGGCGGCCAGGCAAGCGTGAAGCGCCACAAGGAAAGCGTATGCGGAGTGTTGAGCCATTCCATCCAGCTTTGGGGGAGCAGCGTCGCCGCGCCGAAGTACCAGAACAGCAACTGCACGAGCAACGGCGAGTTGCGGAAGACGAGCACATACAGCGCAGCAAGGCGCGCAGCGAAGCCGTTACGCGCATTGCGCGCCATCGCAAGCGCGAAGCCCAGCACCGTTGCCGACACGATCACGCATGCCGACAACAGCAAGGTCATCTCGAAGCCGTGCGCGAGCCACCCGACGTACTTCGGTTCCAGCCAGCTGTTCATGCGCCGTTCAGCTCTTCTGCGGATCGCCGATCTTGAACAGACGCGGCAACGGCGCGCGGCTGGCCGGGCCGAACCACTGATCGTAGATCTTGCCCGCCGTGCCGTTCGCTTCGAGTCCCTTGAGCGTGTCATCGACCACGTTCAACAGACGCGTCTCGCCCTTCGGCACGCCCACGCCTTCGTAGTCGTTGGAAATCGTGAACGGCGAGATTTCGTAATTCGCCTTGTCCGGCACGTTCGCCAGCAGCGCAACGAGCTTCGGCCCGTCCTGCGTGATCGCCTGCACGTTGCCCGTGCGCAGCGCGGCGAATGCGAACGGCGTGTCGTCGTAGGCGACGATGGTCGCGCCCGGGAATTGCGCGCGAACCTGTTGCTCGTTCGTGGTGCCCTTATCGGCGCCGACGCGCAGGCTGTTCAGTTGCTGCGGCGTTTTCAGCACGCCCTTCTTCGCGATGAACTGCGTGCCCGATGCAAAATACGGCGTGCTGAAATCGACTTCTTTCTTGCGCTCGTCGGTGATCGTGAAGTTCGCGAACACCAGATCGACCTTGCCCGACTTCAGGAACGCAATGCGGTTGGCAGGATTGGTCGGCTGGATTTCGAGCTTCACGCCGAGTTTGTCCGCGACGGCGCGCGCGTAATCGACATCGAGTCCAACAATCTGATTGTTCTTCGGATCGACGAAGCCGAACGGCGGATTGCTGTCGAACGTCGCGACGCGCAGCACGCCTGCCTTCTTGATGTCGTCGAGACGGTCGGCGTGGGCCGCACTGGAAGCGGCGAGCATCAACCCCATGATGACAGCGCCAGCGAATCGGATTTTCATGGTAAAGACCTTCTGATAGTTATGCGTGTAGCG
Organism: Paraburkholderia sp. XV; assembly: GCF_020177535.1. Lineage (NCBI taxonomy): Bacteria > Pseudomonadati > Pseudomonadota > Betaproteobacteria > Burkholderiales > Burkholderiaceae > Paraburkholderia > Paraburkholderia sp. XV. The sequence goes on from NZ_JAGUUD010000004.1 coordinate 76,841, forward strand.
GCGTGCAACGGCTCATCGCCGCTATCGATGATGAGCCGCGACTGTAGCAACGCCCGCGCGCGCGACGAACCAATAAATCGTCACGAGCAAAGCCGTACACGTCATATGCGCCGTTTCCGGCGCGCGTCGCTATTCAGAAGGTGCCTTTGCGGTGTTGAGCGTCCCCACGTCGCCGTCCCAGCCGCCGCCCAATGCTTTCACCAGCATGACGGCGTTCTGTAGCGCAGTGCTGCTGTAATCGAGCGCGATCTTGCGGTCCTGTACTTGCGTCAATTGCGTATCGAGCACGTCGATGCGGCTCGACGTCCCCGCCGCGAAATTGCGCTGCTGGCTGGCCGCGAGTTCGCCGCTGCGCTGCGCGACCTCGTTCGACGCCGCCGCCTGGCGCGTTGCGATCTGCACTGCGCTCAGATAGTCTTCGACGTCCTGGAACGCGCTCAGCACCGTCTGTCGGTAAGCGGCGACTTCCTGGTCGTAGTTGGCGCGCGCGGCGCGGACCGATGCGCTCGTCGCGCCCGCGTCGAAGACCTTTTGCGCGACGTCGAATCCAAGCGACCAGAACCGGGTCGGCAGCGAGATCAGATGCGCGAGCGAGGTGCCGCTCCAGCCGCCGTCGGCGGAAAGCGTGATGGTCGGAAAATAGCCCGCCTTCGCCACGCCGATCTTCGCGTTGTACTGCGCGACCGTGCGCTCGGCCTGCACGACATCCGGCCGCCGCTGCAACAGGGCGGACGGCAGCGAAACGGGCAGCGCAGGCAGGTCGAACCGGTAGTCCGCCTGAACCGGCAACGAAAACGCCGCAGGCGCTTCGCCGACCAGCACGGCAATCGCATGTTCATACTGACGGCGCGTGAGTTGCGCGCTCGCGATGCTTTCGTCGATCGCCTGCAGCGTGTTGTGTGCGGTGCGCACATCGTCATACGACGACACGCCGTGCTTATACTTCGCTTCCGTCAGCGCCAGCAGTTCCGCGTCGATGCGGCGTTCCTGGTCGAGGATCGCGAGATCGGCGTCGGCGGCCCGCACGGTGAAATAGTCGACGGCCAGCGTCGCGAGCACGCTCAGGCGTTCGCCTGCCAGTTGCGCATCCGAAGCCTGGACGCTCGCCTCGCTCGCTTCCACGGAGCGTCGCACGCTGCCCCACAAATCCGGCTCCCAGCTGGCCTCCAGTTCCGCCGACACGCTCTTCGACGCATAGCTGCTGACGGTTCCGCTCGACGACAGCTGGGTCGTGCTGCCGCTGCCCGAGCGCGTGCCCGAGCCCGCGAAGGAAACGGTCGGAAACAGACTCGCGCGCGCCGACGCCACCTGCGCGCGCGCGGAGCGATAGGCGGCTTCATACTGCGCGAGCGTCTGGTTCGCCTTCAATGCGCGCTCGCACAGATCGTCGAGCGTCTGGTCGCCGAACATCGTCCACCAGCGGCTGTCGAGCGAGGCCGCCGGATCGGGCTGCGCCTGTTGCCAGATTCCGTTCGCGTCGGGGCTGCTCATTTCCTTGAAGGCGGCGGGCACGGCAACGTCGGGCTTTTTGTAGTCGGGACCGACCGCGCAGCCGGCGCACAGTGCGGCAATGGCGGCAGCCACGATCGTTCGATGCGCACGCCGCATCGTGCGCGTTGCTCTGTCCATCATGATGGGTTTCCGTTACGTGAGGCGCGCCGGCCGTTGAAGCGGTCGAGCCAGAGATAGATCACGGGCGTCGTGAAGAGCGTCAGCAACTGGCTGACCATCAGGCCGCCGAAAATCGCGACGCCGAGCGGATGACGAAACTCATGCCCATAGCCCGAACTGACGATCAGCGGCACGGCGCCGAACAGCGCGGCGAGCGTCGTCATCATGATCGGCCGGAAGCGCGTGAGGCACGCCTGATAGATCGACTCTTCCGCGCTCGCGCCTTGTTCCCGTTCGTAAGTGACGGCGAAATCGACCATCATGATCGCGTTCTTCTTCACAATGCCGATCAGCAGCACGATGCCGATCAAGGCGATGATCGTCAGCTCGTAGCCGCATACGTAGAGAGCGATGAGGGCGCCCAGGCCCGCTGAAGGCAGCGTCGAGAGAATCGTCAGCGGATGAACGAGGTTCTCGTACAGAATGCCGAGCGCGATATACACGGCAATCAGCGCGCCGATGATCAGCAGCAGTTCGCTGCCGCCCGACTGCTGCATCATCGCGCCCTGCCCCGCGAAGGCGGGCAAGATCGTGTTCGGCAGATTCAGCGACGCGACGGCCGACTGGATAGCCGCATTGGCATCGCTCATCGTCACGCCTTCGCGCAGGTTGTACGACAGCGTGACAGCGGGAAACTGGTTGTCGTGCGCAATGGTGACGGGCGCGTGCGACAGCGTGCGCGTGGCGAGCGCGGACAAGGGCACGAGCGTTGCGCTGGTTGACGAAGACGCGCTGGCCGTCGCGGCCGTGCTGGTCGCGTTCGTGGCAGGCACGTACAGCGTGTCCAGCGTCTTCGGGTCTTGCCAGTACTGCGGCGCGACTTCCATCACCACGTGATACTGGTTGGCCGGGCCGTAGATCGTCGCGATCTGACGCTGGCTGAACGCATCGTTCAACGCATCGTCGACTGCTTCGAACGGCACGCCGAGACGCGCCGCCGCGTCGCGATTCACCTGCAGCATCATCGAAAGACTCGCGCTCTGCACATCGGCATTCACGTCGCGCAGTTGCGGCAGCGAGCGCAGCTTTGCTTCGATGCGCGGCATCCAGGTATCCAGTTCGTCCTGATTCTCCGCCGTGACCGTGTACTGGAACTGAGCCGAGCTTTGCCGCGCGCCGAACATCAGATCCTGCGCGGATTGCATCAACAAGCGCACGCCGGGAATGTCGGCCGTACGGCGGCTCAGGTCGGCGATCACCTGATCGGCGCTGTGCTTGCGCTCCGACAGCGGCTTGAGCGTAATAAACATCATGCTGTTGCTCACCGCATTGCGCCCGCCGACGTAGCCCGACACCGATTGCACATCCGGGTTCTGCAGGATGCGCCTGTTGATCTCGTCGAACTTCTGCTTCATCGCCTGGAACGAGATGCTTTGCGACGCCTGAACATTGCCCATCAGCCGCCCCGTGTCCTCGATCGGGAAAAAGCCCTTCGGCATGACGGCAACCACGCCGACATTGGCGAACAGCAACAACACGGTGACGGCAAGCATCGTCTTCGGATGACGCAGCGCCCAGCGCAGACTGCGCCCGTATGCGCGTTCCACACGCGGCCCCAGCGCGCCTTCACGCGGCTGGTGCGGCACAGGGCGCAACAATAGACGCCCGAGCGTCGGCGCGAGCGTCAGTGAAATGACCATTGAAATCAGAATCGCAATGGCAAGCGACACCGAAAACTCGCGGAACAGCCGCCCAACGAGGCCGCTCATCATAATGAGCGGCAGAAACACGACCACCAGAGATACACTGATCGTCAGCACGGTGAAGCCGACTTCGCGGGTGCCGTCGAGTGCGGCGGCAAGCGGCGACTTGCCCTGATCCAGATGCCGCATGATGTTTTCGACGACCACGATCGCGTCGTCGACCACGAAGCCCGTCGAGATCGTCAGCGCCATCAGCGACAGGTTGTTCAGGCTGTAGCCGAGGAAATACATTGCGGTGAACGTGCCCGCGAGCGCGAGCGGCACCGTGATGGCGGGAATCAGCGTGCTGCGCCAGTCGCGGAAAAACGCGTATGAGACGGCCGTCACCAGCAGCACGGCCGCCAGCAGCGAGACTTCGACATCGAACACCGATGAACGGATCGTCTGCGTGCCGTCCAGCACGACGTTCAGCTTGACCGTCGACGGCAGGCTCGCGGCGAGTTGCGGCAGCGTGGCGCGAATCGCGTCGACGGTCTCGATCACGTTCGCGTTCGGCTGCTTCGAGACGATCAGCAGCACCGCCGGCTTGCCGTTCGCGAGGCCGTAGTTGCGCAGGTCTTCCGTCGACTTCACCACTTGCGCGACATCCGTGACATGCACCACCGTGCCGTCGTGCGTGCGGATCACGAGCGGCTTGTAGTCGGCGGGTTCCATGAGCTGATCGTTCGCGCCCAGCACATAGTGCTGGCCGTTCATGCTGACGGCGCCCTTCGGCAGATCGACGGTGGCGTTCGCCAATGCGGTGCGCACGGAGTCGAGCGCGATGCCATAGCGGCTCAACTGATCGGGGTTCAGTTCGACGCGCACCGCGGGCAGCGCGCCGCCGCCCACGGTCACATCGCCGACGCCCTCCACCTGCAGCAGCTTCTGTTGCAGCACCGAAGAAGCGTAGTCGTACATCTGCCCGACGCCCACCGTATCCGACGTCAGCCCGACGATCAACACGGGCGCGGCGGCGGGATTCATCTTGCGATAGGTCGGCGTTTGCGTGAGCGTCGTGGGCAGATTGCTGCGCGCGGCGTTGATGGCCGCCTGCACGTCGCGCGCGGCGCCGTCGATGTCGCGGTTCAGATCGAACTGCAACACGATCTGCGACGAGCCCGACGAGCTTTGCGAGGTCATCTGCGTGAGGCCCGCAATCGAGCCGAACGCGCGTTCGAGCGGCGCCGTCACGGTCTTGGCAACCGTGTCGGGATTCGCGCCCGACAACGTCGCGCTGACCATCACGACAGGAAAGTCCACCGACGGCAACGCCGCGACGGGCAGCAGCCGGAACGCGACGATGCCGAACAGCGCGAGACCGATCGCAAGCAGCATCGTGCCGACGGGACGGCGAATGAACGGAGCGGACAGATTCATGCTTCAGCTCGCGTTCGCATCGCTGGACGGCGTGATCGCGGCGCGCGTCGCGAGACGATGCAGCGCGAGGAAGATCACGGGCGTCGAGAACAGCGTAAGCAACTGGCTCACCACCAGCCCGCCGATGATCGCGATGCCGAGCGGCTGCCGCAATTCGTGGCCCATGCCCGTGCCGAGCGCGAGCGGCAGCGCGCCGAACAGCGACGCGCAGGTCGTCATCAGGATCGGCCGGAAGCGCAGTTCGCACGCGCGGCGCATCGCATCATGCGCGGTGAGGCCGAGCGTGCGTTCCTGTTCGAGCGCGAAGTCGACCATCATGATCGCGTTCTTCATCACGATGCCGACCAGCAGCACGATGCCGATCAAACCGATGATGTCCAGCTCGCCGCCGCAGAACAACAGCGCCGCGAGCGCGCCGCACGCGGCGGAAGGCAGCGTCGAGAGTATCGTCAGCGGATGGATCAGGCTTTCGTACAGAATGCCGAGCAGGATATACACGGCGATCAGCGCGCCCACCAGCAACAAGGCTTCATTGCCGAGCGACGTGCTGTAAAGCTGCGCCGCGCCTTCGAAGTTCATCTGCACGCTGGCGGGCGGTTTCAGCTTCGCTTCGATCGCTTCGATACGGTCGATGGCCGTGCCGAGCGTCACGCCATCCGCGAGATTGAACGACACGTCCGCGTACGGGAACTGTGCTTGCCGTTGAATCGTCAGAGGTGCAGCGCCGACGGCAGCCGTTGCGATGCTCGACAGCGGCGAGAGCGATGACGATGTGCTGGTCGAGGACGAGGTGGAAGAAGCAGTCGATGAAGCGCTAGTCGTGCCCACATACAAACCGTCGAGCAACGCCAGCGGCGACTCGCCGACCAGCCGCACGTCCGCGCCCAGCGTCACGTGATACTGGTTCACGTGCGTATAGATAGTCGAAATCTGCCTGTCGCCGAATGCGTCGTACAGCGCGTTGTCGATGTCCTGCGCGGTGAGGCCGAGCCGCGACGCTGTCGCGCGGTCGAAGTCGAACTTCAGCACGTTGCCCTGCTGTTGCGCCTGGCTTTGCACGTCGGTGAACATCGGATCGGCGCGCAAGGCGGCGAGCAAACGTTGCGTCCAATCGTCGAGTTCGGCGCGCTCGGTCGCCTGCACGCCGACGCGATAGCTGTTCGCGTTGATCTGATCGTCGAGCGTCAGGTCCTGCACGGGATGCAGATAGAGCTTGAGGTCCGCGCGCTGCGCCGCTTCGTGCGTGAGCCGTTGAATCACGGCGCGGCTCGAATCGCCGTCCTTCAGGCTGATGAGCATGCGGCCCTGGTTGATGGTCGGGTTGTTCTGGTCGATGCCGACGAAGGACGACACATTGGCCACCGCGCTATCGCTTGCGACGCGGCCGGCCAGCGTGCGCGTCGATGCCGCCATCCGCTCGAACGACGCGCGCGGCGAACCCAGCGAAATCCCTTCGATCAAGCCCGTGTCCTGCATCGGGAACAAGCCCTTCGGCAGCACCACGAACAACACGACGGTCAGCAGCGTGCTGACGGCAACCATCACAAGCACCGTCGGGCGATGCACGAACGCCCAGTCGAGCGCGCGCAGATAGCCGCGATTCAAACGCGCGAGCCAGTCCTTTGCGGCCGCGTCGCTGTCGCTCGCCGCGTGATCGGCGCGCAGCATGCGGGCGGCCATCATCGGCGTGAGCGTCAGCGAGACCCACGCGGAGATCACAATCGCAATCGCCAAGGTCAGCGCAAACTCGCGGAACAACCGGCCGATCACATCGGGCATGAAGAACAGCGGAATCAGCACGGCGACGAGCGCCACCGAGATCGACAGAATCGTGAAGCCGATCTGCCGTGCGCCTTTCAGCGCGGCGTCCAGAGGCGTCTCGCCGTTCTCGATGTGGCGCATCACGTTTTCGAGCATCACGATTGCGTCGTCGACCACGAAGCCCGTCGCCACGGTCAGCGCCATCAGCGTGAGGTTGTTGACGGAGAAGCCGAGCGCGTAAATGCCCGCCACCGTGCCGACCAGCGCGAACGGCACGGTCACGGCCGGAATCAGCGTGAATTCGAGCCGCCGCAGGAACACGAACACGACCATCACGACGAGCGCGATAGCCGCAGCCAGTTCCATCTTCACGTCATGCACGGAAGCGCGGATGGTCTGCGTGCGGTCGCTGAGCACGCTGATCTTCACGGTCGCGGGCAGCGACGCGCGCAGTTGCGGCAACAGCGCTTCGATCGCGTCCACGACTTCGATGACGTTCGCGCCCGGCTGCCGCTGCACGTTGATGATGATCGCGGGCGTCGCGCCGCTCCATGCAGCCTGGCGCGGATTTTCGGCCGTCTCCGAAATTTTCGCGACATCCGCGAGACGCACGGGTGCGCCGTTGCGATACGAGAGCACGAGGTCCTGGTAATCGGCAGCGGACGTGAGCTGGTCGTTCGCGTCGATCGTGAAGGCCTGCAGCGGACCGTCGATCGTCCCTTTCGCGCTGTTCACGTTGGCGTCGCCGACTGCCGTGCGCACGTCTTCGAGCGACAAACCCATCGCGTTCAAAGCCCGCGTATCCGTCTGCACGCGCACGGCAGGCCGCGCGCCGCCCGACAGCGTGACGAGCCCGACGCCCGACACCTGCGAGAGCTTTTGCGCAATGCGCGTATCCGTCAGGTCTTCGACACGCGTGAGCGGCAACGCATCGGACGTGACGGCGAGCGTCAGCACGGCTGTATCGGCGGGATTGACCTTGCTGTAGACGGGCGGATACGGCAGGTTGGTCGGCAGCGTGCTGTTCGCACTGTTGATCGCGGCCTGCACTTCCTGCTCGGCTTCGTCGAGATTCGTCGAGGTCTGAAACTGCAACGTGACGAGCGACACGCCGAGCGAACTCGTCGAGTTCATGCGCTTGAGCCCCGCCATCTGCCCGAACTGCTTTTCGAGCGGCGCGGTGACGGACGTGCTGATCACATCGGGCGATGCACCGGGATACTGGGTGTAGACCTGAATGGTCGGATAGTCGATTTCGGGCAACGCCGAAACCGGCATCAGCCGGTAGGCGATCAGGCCGATCAGCAGCAGGGCAAGCGTCATCAGGCCCGTCGCGACAGGACGGCGGATGAACGGGCGGGAAATATCCATCGGTATCTTTGGGTTCGCAAGCGCGCGTCAGGGGCGAACGATCTTCACGGCGCTGCCGTCGTCGAGCTTGTCCGCACCGTCCAGCACGATCGTGTCGCCCGCTTTCAGGCCGCCTTGCTCGATCACGGTCGTGTCGTTGTAGGCGACGCCCGCCGTCACGCGGCGCAGCGCGACCTTGCCTTCGCCCCGCTTCGCATCGGCGGCGGCGAGCGTCAGCACGAAATCGCCCGAGGCGCCGTGCTGGATCGCAACCGTCGGCACGGTCAACGCGTCGCGCAAGGTGCCGACCGTCATCCGCACGTTGACGAAGCGGTTCGGGAACAGCCGGCCGTCGCGGTTGGGCGCGCTGGCTTTCAGCTTGACCGTGCCCGTCGTCGTGTCGGCCTGGTTGTCGATGGCGGCGAGCGTCGCGTGATCGAGCACGGTGCGCTTGTCGCGCGCGAATACCTCGACGGGCAATGCGCCCTTGTCATGGAATGCGTCGACCACGTCGCCCATCTTGTCTTCGGGCAGCGCATAGACAACGGTGGTCGGCGAGTCGCTGGTGATCGTGGCGATGCCTGTCGTGTCGCTGGTCGTCACGTAGTTGCCGGCGTCGGTGGAAAGCAGGCCGATCGTGCCGTCCATCGGCGCAACGATCTCGCAGTAGCCGACCTGCACGCGCAGATTCGCCACGCTGCCCTGATCCGCCTTGACGGTGCCCTGATACTGGCGCAGCGTCGCGCGCTGCGTGTCGAGCGTCTGATGCGAAATCGAGCCGCCGTCGATCAGGCTTTCGTAACGCGTCAAATCGGCGCGCGCATTCGCGAGCAGCGCTTCATCGTGTTCGAGCGTGCCTTGCGCTTCGAGCAACTGCGCGCGCAGCGCGCGCGAATCGATCCGCGCGATCGGCTGGCCCGCTTTCACACGCTGGCCTTCTTTCACGAGCATCGCTTCGAGCGTGCCGTTGACCTGCGTTTTCACGGTGACGGTCGCGCGCGGCGTGACGGTGCCGAGCGCGTCGAGTTGCAGCGGCACGTCGGCACGCGTCACCGTGCCGATGGTGACAGGCGTGGCCTGCGCAACGGGATGCGGCGGCTTGTGGAACGCAGCGAACGCCTGCCAGACGACCACGCCCACAGCGACAACGCCTGCGGCGATCAACACACGACGGATTGGACGATTGAATTTCACGCGAAGATGGGTCGGCACTCGGGCCGCTCGACGGTTTGCCACACAAAGAACGACGCCACACGGGCGTCGCCGGAAAGCAGTTCGCCCGCCTCACGCGAGGACGGGCGGCTGCTCAGGAGATGACGGGGAATGTAGCAACGGGAAAGCGCGCCCAGGTTCAGCGCGCTTAGCAGATGTTTCAGCGCGTTACGGCTGCGCGGCGACGCGCGTGGGCGGCGGGGTCTGTGAGGCTTGCTGCGCGTAGGGTGCATCGGCGGAACGCGGTGTGTCACCCGTTCGCTCGATCCAGCCGCCGCCAAGATACTGATACAGATCGACGAGATTCGTGAGCCGGTTCAGCGACGCCGTAATCAGCGACTGCTGCGCCGAATACAGGTCGCTCTGTGCCGTCAGCACGTTCAGATAACTATCCACGCCATTGCGATACCGCAGATCCGACAGGTCATAGCGGCGCTGCTGCGACTCGACGTTCTCCTGCAACGCCTTGATCTGCCCGTCGTAGGTGCCGCGCGCCGCCAGCCCGTCGGACACTTCGCGGAATGCCGTCTGGATCGCCTTTTCGTACTGCGCGACGGCGACGTTCTTTTCGAGCTTCGCAAGATCGAGGTTCGCGCGGTTCTCGCCGCCCTTGAAGATCGGCACCGAAATCGTCGGCCCGAAGCTCCACGCCAACTGCCCGGGCTTGAACAACGAGCCGAGGCTCGCGCTCGCCGTGCCGAAGTCGCCCGTCAGCGAGATGCTCGGGAAGAACGCCGCGCGCGCCGCGCCGATATTCGCATTCGAGCCGATCAGCGTTGCCTCGGCTTCCATGATGTCGGGACGGCGCGCCAGCAGATCGGACGGCAGGCCCGCCGGAATATCCGCGAGCAGTTGCTGGCTCGCGAGCGGCAAGCCTTGCGGCAGGTCGGCAGGCAGCGGCGCGCCGACCAGCAGCACGAGCGCGTTCTCGGCCTGCGCGCGCGAGCGCTGCTGGCTTTCGTAGTTCGCCTGCGCCTGCTGCATCGTGCCCGCCGCTTCGCGCAGATCGAGTTCGGAGCCCGTGCCCGTGTCGTACTGGAGCTTCGTCAGTTCGTACGAACGGCGCGCCGTGTCGTAGGTGTTCTTCGTGCTTGCCAGCATTTCGTCGTAGGCGACGAGCGTCAGATATTGATCGGCGACCTGCGACACCAGCAGGATTTCTTCCGCCTTGCGCGCCTGCGCTGTCGAGAAGTACGTCTGCAAGGACTGCTCGGTGAGGCTGCGCACCTTGCCGAAGAAGTCGAGTTCCCACGAAGCGCTCGCCGCCACCTGATAGTCGGCGCTCACCGTCGCCTTGCCGACGTACGACAGGTCCTTCGGCGTGCGGCTGCGCGTGCCCGTGCCGTCGACCGAAAGCGACGGCATCAGATCGGCGCGTTGAATGCGGTATTGCGCGCGTGCTTCCTCGACCTTGAGCGCCGACACGCGCAAGTCGCGGTTGTTCTGCAGCGCGAGTTCGATCAGCCGTTGCAGGCGCGGATCGACGAAGAACTCGCGCCAGCCGATGTCGGTTGCGGCGTGATCGTTTGCCGTGCGGGTCGCCGTACCTTTACCGGGCTGGTTGTCGTAGACGCCGCCTTGCGGAAAGGTCGCCGCGACGGGCGCGGCCGGACGCTCATAGGTCGGCGCGAGCGTGCAGCCCGTCGCGAAGAGCGCGGCGGCGAGCGTCGTCAGTAGTGTTCTGTTCATATGCTTGTCCTTACTGGGCCGTTTCTTCTTCGACGTCGTGCTCGGTGCCATGCGGCGTCGAGCCGTCGCGCGAGAACTTCTCGCGGATCACGACGTAGAACATCGGGATCATGAAAACGGCGAGGAACGTGGCCGTCAGCATCCCGCCGATCACACCCGTGCCGATTGCGTGCTGGCTCGACGAACCCGCGCCGTTGCTGACGGCGAGCGGCAGCACGCCGAGCACGAACGCCAGCGACGTCATCAGGATGGGCCGCAGCCGCAGGCGCGCCGCTTCGAGCGCGGCCTGCACGGCCGTCATGCCTTCGTTGATCTGCAATTCGCGCGCAAACTCGACGATCAGAATCGCGTTCTTCGCCGACAAACCGACCGTGGTGAGCAAGCCGACCTGAAAGAACACGTCGTTTTCCAGCCCGCGCATCGTGACGGCGAGCAATGCGCCGATCACGCCGAGCGGCACGACGAGAATCACCGCGAACGGAATCGACCAGCTTTCGTACAGCGCGGCGAGACACAGGAACACGACGAGGATCGAGATGCCGTAGAGAATCGGCGCCTGCGAGCCCGACTGCCGTTCCTGGAACGACAGGCCTGTCCATTCGTAGCCGATGCCCTGCGGCAGCTTTGCGGCGAGCGCTTCCATCGCGGACATCGCCTGGCCCGTGCTCTTGCCTGCGGACGCCGCACCCTGGATCTCGACGGACGAAATGCCGTTGTAGCGTTCGAGCTTCGGCGAGCCGTAGGTCCAGTGTCCCGACGCCACCGACGTCAGCGGCATCATCGAACCCGAACTGCCGCGCACGTACCACTTGTTCATGTCTTCGGGCGTCATGCGGAACGGCGCGTCGCCTTGCAGATAGACCTTCTTGATCCGGCCATCGGTATCGAGGAAGTTGTTCACGTACGCCGACGCCCACGCAATCGAGAACGTCTGGTCGATGTCCGACACGGTCACGCCGAGCGCTTGCGCCTTCTCGCGGTCGATATCGACCTTGAACTGCGGCGTGTCGGACAGACCGTTCGGACGCACCAGCGCCAGCGACGGATCTTTCGCGGCCATCCCGAGCAACTGGTTGCGCGCGGCCATCAACGCGTCGTGGCCGAGGCCGGCGTTGTCGGTCAGTTCGAAGTCGAAGCCGGATGCCGTGCCGAGTTCGGGGATCGACGGCGGGTTCACTGCGAGCACCGTCGCTTCCTTGTACGACGCGTAGTGCCCGAATACGCGGCCCACCAGCGCCTGCACTTTCTGGTTCGCATGCTGGCGTTGCGAGTAGCCCTTCATCCGCACGAACGCGATGCCCGCGTTCTGGCCGCGGCCCGCAAAGCTGAAGCCGTTCACGGTAAAGACCGATTCGACGATGTCCTTTTCGTCGTTGAGCAGATAGTCGGTGACGTTCTTCAGCGCGCGTGCCGTGGTCTCCTGCGTCGAGCCGGGCGGCGTCTGCACGAGCACGAACATCGTGCCCTGATCCTCATCGGGCAGGAACGACTTCGGCAAGCGCATGAACAGGAAGCCGACGGCGACGATCACCGCGAGATACAGCACCAGCCAGCGGCCCGAGCGGCGAATCACATGCTGCACGCCCGAGTGATACTTGTCGCGGCCGTTGTCGAAGGTGCGGTTGAACCAGCCGAAGAAGCCCCTGGTCGTGCCGTGATGGCCTTTCGGGATCGGCTTGAGGATCGTCGCGCACAGCGCGGGCGTGAGCACCAGCGCAACCAGCACGGACAACACCATCGCCGCCACGATGGTCAGCGAGAACTGCCGGTAGATCGCGCCGACCGATCCGCCCGAGAACGCCACGGGGACGAACACGGCCGACAGCACCAGCGCCACGCCGACCAGCGCGCCCGTGATCTGGCCCATCGCCTTGCGGGTCGCTTCTCTCGGCGACAGCCCCTCCTCCGACATCACCCGCTCGACGTTTTCGACCACCACGATCGCATCGTCCACCAGCAGGCCGATGGCGAGCACGAGGCCGAACATCGACAGCGTATTGATCGATAAACCCGCCGCGCTCATGATCGCGAAGGTGCCGAGCAGCACTACGGGCACCGCGATGGTCGGAATCAGCGTGGCGCGCAGGTTCTGCAGGAACAGATACATCACGAGGAACACCAGCACGATGCCTTCGAGCAGCGTCTTCACCACTTCCTCGATCGACATCGTCACGAACGGCGTCGTGTCGTACGGATACTGCACGGCGAGACCGTGCGGGAAGTTCTTCGACAAGGCGTCGATCTTCGCGCGCACCAGCTTTGCCGTTTGCAGCGCGTTCGCGCCCGTTGCGAGCTGAATGCCGAAGCCCGCCGTCGGCTGGCCGTTGTACTTCGTGTCGAAGTTGTAGTTCTCGCCGCCCAGCTCGATGCGCGCGACGTCCTTGATGCGCACCTGCGAACCGTCCTGATTGACCTTCAGCAGCACGTTGCCGAACTGCTCCTGGGTTTGCAGCAAGGTCGCCTGCGTGATGGTCGCCTGCAAGACCTGGCCGGGCACGGAAGGCGTGCCGCCGAGCGAGCCCGCCGCGACCTGCACGTTCTGATTCGTCAGCGCGGTTTCCACGTCGACGGGCGTGAGGCTGTACTGGTTCAGCTTGTTCGCGTCGAGCCAGATACGCATCGCGAACTGCGAGCCGAACAGCTGCACGGTGCCGACGCCGTCGACGCGGCTGACGGGGTCTTCGACATGCGAAGCCACATAGTTCGCGAGGTCGTAGCGGTCCATGCTGCCGTCCGTCGAGACGAACGCCATCACCAGCAGGAAGCTGCTGCTCGACTTCGTCACCTTCGTGCCCTGCTGCTGCACGCTTTCGGGCAACAGCGGCGTCGCGAGCTGCAGCTTGTTCTGCACCTGCACCTGCGCGATGTCGGGATTGGTGCCCGCCGCGAAGGTCAGCGTGATCGTCGCGTTGCCGGAGTCGTCGCTCGACGACGACATGTAGAGCAGATGGTCGAGGCCGCTCATCTGCTGCTCGATCACCTGCGTGACGGTGTTTTCGACTGTTTTCGCCGATGCGCCGGGATACGTCGCGCTGATCTGCACAGCGGGCGGTGCGATGGTCGGATACTGTGCGACGGGTAGATTGAAGATCGAAGCGATGCCCGCGAGCATCAGGATGATCGCGATGACCCAGGCAAAAATGGGGCGGTCGATAAAGAACTTTGCCATCGAATGCGTCCTCGTTACTGCGCGCTGTGCGCGCCGGAGGCAGGCGCGGCGGCTGCCGTTTGCGCGGCGGCGGCTGCATCGGCGTTCGGCAGTTGCGCGTCGACCGTCTTCACGGTCATGCCGGGGTGCACCTTGTCGACGCCCTGCACGATCACGCGGTCGCCTGTTTGCAGGCCGCTCTCGACCACCCAGTTCGCGCCATACGTGCCCGACGTCACCAGTTGCCGCGTCGCGACCTTGCCGTCGGCGCCCACCACGAGCGCCGTCGGGTCACCCTTCTGGTCGTGCGTGACGCCCTGTTGCGGCACGACGTACGCCTGTTCGTTGATGCCTTCTTCGATCTTCGCGCGCACGTACATGCCCGGCAGCAACACACGCTGTGCGTTGTCGAACAGGGCGCGCACGGTGACGGAGCCCGTGGTCTGATCGACGGTGACGTCGGAGAATTCGAGCTTGCCCGTGCCGCCGTATGGACGGCCGTCTTCGAGAATCAGCGTCACTTTGGCCGCATTCGGGCCGCTCGTCTTGAGCCGCCCTTCCTGTGCGTCGCGGCGCAGCTTGAGGCCGACGAGGCTCGATTGCGTGAGGTCCACATAGACGGGATCGAGCTGCTGCACCGTGGCGAGCAGCGTGGCCGCGCTCGACTGCACATACGCGCCTTCCGTCACCGACGACTTGCCGATACGCCCCGAAATGGGCGAGGTCACGTCGGTATAGCCGAGATTGATCTGCGCCGTTTCGACGGCGGCCTTGCCCGATGCGACATCGGCGGCGGCCTGGCCTTCGGAGGCGACGGCGTTGTCGTAGTCCTGCTTGCTGATGGCGTTCGCCGCGACCAGCACCTTGTAGCGCTCGGCTTCCGCATGCGTCGATACGAGCGACGCCTGTGCCTTCGCGAGCGTCGCCTTCGCGCTGTTGAGCGAGGCGATATACGGCGCGGGATCGATCTTGTAGAGCGTCTGCCCCGCCTTGACCTCGCTGCCTTCCGTGAACGCGCGCTTCAGCACGATGCCGTCGACACGCGCCCGCACTTCAGCCACGAGATGCGCGCTCACGCGGCCGGGCAATTCGACGGTGACGGGCACGCCCGTCGGCTTGACGCTGACGACGCCGACTTCGGGCATCTGTTGAGGCGGCGCTGCGGGCTTGTCGCTGCATGCGGCGAGAAACGGGATCACAGCGGAGATCGCAGCCGTGGCCGCGAGCATACGAAAGTTACGGTTCTTTAATAGCGCTGGCATCGTACAAACTTGTTTGAATTGAACGGGGCCGGCGCGCAACGAGTGTTGATCCAACACGCACCGACACGATAAGGTCGTGACGATAGGGGTTGTTCGCCTTTCTCGGGTTACAGCCACCAGGCTGCCGTAAGACTTGTTAATCCAACGCGATGTCGCGCCGACTACGATGGCCGGGTGATTCACACGGTCGCTGCGCGGCTTCGCGTGCGCGGCGCCGAACGGCAGGAGAAAGGCACCCGTCATGGGACGAACGAAGCAACAGGCGCTCGACACGCGGGCGAGGATCATCGACGCCGCCGAGCGTGTGTTCTTCGTGCGCGGTTTTGCGCGCGCTGCGCTCGAAGACATTGCGTCGGAAGCGGGCGTGACGCGCGGCGCCGTCTACGGTCACTTCAGGAACAAGGAGGCCGTGTTTCAGGCGATCTACGAGTGCGCGGACATGCCGCTCGATCCATTCGTCGTACAGTCGTGCGAGCAGGACGCCGATCCGCTGCAGCATCTGCATGCGCAACTGCTGCAGCGCTTGCGCGACGCGTTGCATCTGCGGCGCGCGCGGCGTCTGTACAGCATCGCGCTGACCAAGTGCGAAGTGACGGCGGAAACGGCGGCCTTCTACGAGCGCGTCGCGATGGCGGCCTTGCGCGCCGAAGCGCAGATCGATGCGGCGCTACGGGCCGCGTCGCTGCGCGGACAGTTGCCGCCCGATCTCGACACGCGCGCGGCGGCCGGTTTCATCCACGCGGCATTGACCGGGTTTTTGCACAAGCGGCTGTTGATGTCGGCTGAACCGCGCGTCGATCTTGAAGCGGAGCAGACGCTTGTTTCGGCGCTAAGGTGCGTGGGCGCGAACACGACGTTTAAACCGTTCGAACCCGCCCGTGTTTGACCGCACGGCGTCGGGGACGACGGCCGGAATTCAGTTAAGACTTGGTAAGACTTGCTAAGTCCCCAGAACCGGGTTCGCACCGCGTTGCGCTATAGTCATACGCAACATCCGACACCCCGGCGGCAACGACGCTGCCCCGCCCAAGGCGGCGAAGCGCCGGCGCAGCCTGCTCACATCATGCCCGACACGCCCATCCAGGTATTGCTCGTCGACGACGACGCCGACCTGCGCGACCTGCTTCGCAACTTCTTCCAGCAACGCGGCATCGAATTCTCGGTGCTGCACGACGCCACGCATCTCGCGCGCAGGCTCGAACGCGAGCGCCCGTCGATCATCGTGCTCGACCTGATGATGCCCGGCGTCGACGGGCTCACGGCGCTCAAGCAGTTGCGCGCGAGCGGCGACACGATTCCCGTCGTCATGCTGACGGCGCGCGCCGACGGCGTGGACCGCGTGATCGGCCTCGAACTCGGCGCGGACGATTATCTCGGCAAGCCGTTCATGCCGCAGGAATTGCTCGCCCGCATTCACGCCGTGCTGCGCCGTCACAAGCTGCATCCCGATGCGCCGCCCGTGGAGCATCGCGAGGCGCTCGTGTTCGGACGCTTCCGGCTCGACTTCGCCTCGCGTACGCTGTTTTGCGACAACGAACCCGTCAAGCTGACGGGCAGCGAGTACGCGCTGCTCGAAGTGTTCGCGCAGCATCCGATGGAAACACTGTCGCGCACGCGTATCGTCGATCTGCTGCACGGCCCGGATTCGGAAGTGACGGAACGCGGCATCGACGTGCCCGTGTGGCGTCTGCGGCGTCTGCTCGAAGACGACCCGGCCGCGCCGCGCCGCATCCAGACGATGCGCGGCATCGGCTATATGTTCGTGCCGGGCGAAGGCGGCGACGGCGACGATGCCGGCGAAGGCGGCGACAGCGCATCGCAATGAAAAACCCGTTCAACACGCTGTTCGGCCGTCTCGCGACGTTGACGGTCGGCCTGATCGTGGCCGTGCACGTGACCTCGCTGTTCGTCGTCGACCGCGAGCGCGGCCATATCGACGCCGAGCATGCTCGCCGCGACGTGCTGCTGGCCGTGCAGGCCAGGCACGATGGCGAGGCCGCCGCGCAGCACGTCGCGCAGACACTCGGCATCGAATACATCCCTGAGGCAGACCTGGTTCGCTCGGGCTGTCCGAACGGCTGCACGGGCTCCCACGCGCCGTTCGAGCGCGATCTCCTGCCGCGCATGCCCGAAGGCAGCCGCGTGGTGTTCGATCCGCACACGGGCTCGCTGTGGATACGGTATGGCCACGAGCCGTACTGGCTCTTCATGCGCAACGCGAATCTGCCGGGCATGCGCTTTGTCGGGTCGTCGCTGGTGATGCTGGTGCTGGCCGTTTGCGCGGCGCTGCTGGCTGCGTGGCAGTTTCAGCGTCCGTTGCACAGGCTGGCGGATGCGGCGCGCGAATTCAGAGTGGGCCGGCGGGTGCCGCCCGTGACGCAGAGCGGTCCCGCCGAAATGCGCGCGCTGATCGGCGACTTCAACCAGATGATGCGCGAGCTCGCGCAGTCCGAGCAGGAGCGTGCCGTGATGCTGGCGGGCGTCGCGCACGATCTGCGCGCGCCGATCACGCGCATGCAGGTGCGCGCGGACCTGTTGCCCGACGCGGCGAACCGCAGCGGCTTCCTGCGCGATGCCGAGTCGCTGTCGCGCATCGTCACGCAGTTTCTCGACTATGCGCGCGATACGGCCGATCCTTCGCCGCCCGCGAATGTCGATGCGCATTGCCGCCGTCACTATGGTGACGGGCTGGACGATGAAGCACTCGTGCGCCTGCATCTGAACGCGGGTGAGGGTTTCAATCTGCCGCTCGTGGACCTCGACCGGATACTGTCGAATCTGATCGAAAACGCGATGAACTACGGCGAGCCGCCCGTCGAGATTTCGACCTCCGCGCATAACGGCATCTACACGCTCTCGGTGCGCGATCATGGCGTGGGCATTCCGGGCGAGCAGCTCGAACGCGCATTGCAGCCGTTCACGCGCCTCGATCCGGCGCGCGGCGGCGACGCGCATTGCGGCCTCGGCCTCGCAATCGTGCGGCGGCTCACACGCTACAACGGCGGACACTTCGAATGCGATAACGCGCCCGATGGCGGGTTTCGCGTGACGCTGACGTTCGGGCGCGAAGCCTAGCCGGCGGCGCTTCTTCTTTCACGCAGTGTCTGGATGAAATGCCGCCCGCAGCGGGCGGCATTTTTCATGGATCAGCGATGCGGCGCGAGCAGGATGCTCGAAATCACACCCGTCGCGATCGCGACAAGCACGAAGTCGCCATTGACCTGCACCCAGTGATAGCCCGACGGCGGTGGCTGGAGATCATAGCCGCGCCAGTCGTCGACGACATATTGCGAACGGCGATAGTCGGGCGGCAAGCGGTCGCCGCGATGCCAGTCACGGTGCGGTACGGGACCACGCGATGCTTCCGCGCGAACGGGCCCGCCAGCATACTGCGGACCGCCGGGACCACCAGGGCCGCCGGGACCGCCATCGGGACCGCCGCGTTCTTCGGCAGCGGGATGACGGCCCGGACCGCCGTCATCGCCGGGCGCGTATTGCGCGAACGCCTGAGTTTGAGCAACGACAGATGAAGCAGCAAGCAACAAGACCGATACGGTTTTTTTCATCAAACACTCCCCAAACACGGTGAGAGTGTTTTCCGGCGCAACGATTCAAACGGCGTCCTTACTGTGCCTTACGAGCGGCTGCTATGCGTGGTGACCAGGCAGTTCGAGACGCGCAAGCCCGCGAACCGGGCATGGCCTGCAAAAACGCGCCGAAGTCTTCGGCGATCATCATGGGCAGCACAGCTTCGACCGCCCGTCTCGTCGACAGGACGATCGACCTGCAACGCCTCGGCGCGATGCCTCTGCGCATGAACCCTTACAATCCCGTCGTCTGTCGCAATCGTGACCACGCCTCGCGACTCCACAGAGCCACATTAGCAAGCCGACGTGGTCTCGCCATCGTTGCGCTGCCGCTCGCGTCAGGCTACGACTACGACTCCGTTACCGTTTCCCATGCCACCTGCCATTGATGAGTGATACCAGGGATCGAACTTTGCCCGTCGGCATCAGCCAGGACCGTCACTAGCCGCTGCAAGAAGCGGTACTACCAGATCGCTGATCGGCGTCGGGACGCCGCGAGCGCGACCGCATCGCTGCACGACTCCGTTGCGGCAGTCCCATTCGAGCGGACGGCCTGTCTGCCGGTCCGCAAGGATGGATGTACCCATGTCGGCCGGGTAGCGTTGAAACGCATCGACGATCTCTTGCGGCACCTCGTCGCCCAGCGTGGCGCCTTCCGCACGGGCGACGTCCAGACATTCCCGCAGATAGGCCAAAGACAATGTGGCGATGTCGGCTCGGGAGAACATGCCGGATCGGCGTCCTGTCAGAACCATCAAACCTGCGACCGCATTCTGCAAAAGCTTTCTCCACGCGACGGAGACGAAGTCGGCAGCTACGTCGACCGCGCATCGCGTGCCGTACAGCGCTGCGAGCACGGCGCTGTTTTCGGGTACGTCTGGCAAGGTGAGGCGCGCCCTGGCGCGCAGCCACACCGACGCGTCCGCTTCACGTTGAGCGGGAAACCACACGACAGAGGGCAGTACCGGGCTGCCCGGCAAGTACGGCGCGATGAGCGATTTCTGCTCGACGCCGTTTTGCAGTACGCAAACGACGGTCTTCTCATTGCACAAGGCAGAAAGCCATGGTGCGGTGGCCGCGATCTGCGTCGACTTGACCGCGACGAAAACAAGGTCGAATCTGGTTTCGATCTTCGCCGGATCGTTCTGCACAGGACCCGGCACGACAATACGGCCGCCGTCGAAGCGAAGCTCCAGGCGCTCGTGCGCGGTGCGGCCGAACAGTGCAGGCGTGCGTCCTGCCTCATGAAGCGCTGCCGCTATGGTCGTGCCGATTGCGCCCGGACCCACGAGCGCGACGGTTGGATGTTCAGGCTTCGTCATAAATATGTCCTGATGGTGATGAATGGTCCGACGGTCATGCCGCGCGACGTATCCGCCGGGCACCGACTACGTTCAAGCATGACGCTCTCCTTCGCATAGGCATCGAATCGTGCGGCCCGCACGAAAAACCCGCGATGCATTTGCCTTCATGTCAAAGTCCCAGACAAACCGCGCCGGCGGCTACGACGACGCACGCGAGCCATCGCTTTGCGCTTACCGTTTCGCGCAGACACACTCGCCCGATCAGCACCGCGAACACCACGCTGGTCTCGCGCAACGCCGATACTGCGCCCATCGCGCCCGACTGCATCGCCCAGATCACGATGCCGTACGCGGCGATCGACACCAGCCCGCCGACCAGCGACGAACCGATCGACAACGGCTCGGCGCGCACTGGCGTCCATAGCGGCGCAAACCCGCGCGTTGCGACGAACAGCAGCGGCATCAGCCAATAGAAGAGGAACATCCACGCGGTGTAGTTGAGTGACCGGCCGTCGGACAACCTCACGCCGATGCCGTCGATCACGGTATAGAGCGCGATCGTCGCGCCCGTCGTCAGCGCGGCCAGCGTCCCCGCGCGCGACACCTGACGCCCCTGCAGCGCGATCGCGATGATCCCGCCTGAGATCATCACGACGCCGAGCACATGCAGCGGGCCGATCGCCTCGTGCGCGAACAGCGCCGCGCCGAGCGTGACGAGCAGCGGCGACGAGCCGCGCGCGATCGGATACGCGAGCGCCAGGTCGTTGTGGCGATACGAGCGCACGAGACTCACGTTGTACAACACGTGCACGAGCCCCGATGCGCCGATGTACGGCCACGCGGCGCGGGTCGGCCACGGCGTGGACAGCGCAATCAGCGTGGAAACGGCCGCGATGGCGATGCTCATCCACGTCATCGAAAAAAAGCGGTCGCGGTTGCCGTGCAGCATTGCGTTCCAGCTTGCGTGAAGCATCGCGGCGAAAAGCACGATGCCGCTGGTGTAACTGAGCATGCGGATGTCGGATTGGAGAGGAACAAGATGGCTTCATTTATTTCAACGAGAAGGATATCGATCTCGTAGCCCGCTAACAAACCAGATAATTTGCCTGTTCGCGTTAGATAAACTCATTCGAATGAAGCGCGCATTGCCGCCGCTCAATTCACTACGGGCGTTCGAGGCTGCGGGCGACCCGGCAATCTTAGGTAAGCCGCCGCTGGGCTGCACGCGATGCACGGCACCCGAGCCGTTTCCCGATCCCTGTCCGTGAAGGCGCCGGCGACATTCACACTGCGCTGGCTGGTGCCGCGACCGGCGAAATTCCGTGCCGACCATCCCGACATGAACGTCGACGCTATTCTGCAGGCATTGTTCCGTGCTCCGCGGCGACAGGAACTGCGCCGAGACGGATTTGCAAGACCTTGCTCACTCGCGCAAACGCGCTCCGCCGTCACGCACCGCGTACATGCCACGAAGCCTGCAGATCGGACGACTTCATATGTTCTCGCAGCGCCTCGGCAAACACGCGAATCTTCGCCGGCTGATGGCGCCGGCTCTGATACGCGAGATTGACGGTGAGCGGCGGCAACTGCCAGTCTTCGAGCACCGGCACGAGCCGCCCTGCGACGATGTCGTCGCGCACGATGTAGAGCGGCTGGACCAGAATGCCCATGCCTGCGCGGGCCGCCGCGCAGATCACCTGGCCTTCGTTCGATTCGAACACGGGCGTGATGCGCACTTCCCGCAACTGGTCGCCTTTGTGCAGATGCAAGACATACGGATCGGCTGCGTGCGTGTAGACCAGCAGATCATGCGAGGCCAGTGCTTCCGGCGTCTCGGGCCAGCCGCGTCGAGCCAGGTACGCCGGCGATGCCGCGAACACGCGGCGTGTCTGCGCCAGTTTCTGCACCATCATGCCCGAATCGCCTTCGTGCTCACGCGTGCGCACCGCGACGTCGATGCCTGCCTCGATGAAGTTCGGATAGCGGTTGGCCGCTTCGATCTGCACGCGCAACTCGGGGTTGCATTCGTGAAAGCCCGGCAGCCACGGCGCGATGTGCAACAACGCAAACGACACCGAGCACGTGACGCGCAATACGCCGCGAGGGCGCGCACTCAGTTCCCCCGCTGCCGCATCGGCGGCGGCCGCTTCGGCGAGCAGCGCGCTGCATCGCCGGTGATACTCGCGACCGGCATCGGTGAGCCACAGGCGCCGCGTCGTGCGTTCGAGAAGCCGCACGCCGAGCCGGTTCTCGAGCGCGCTCAGCATCCGGCTCGCCGCCGCGTTCGACAGGCAGAGCCGCTCTGCCGCGCG
Organism: Paraburkholderia sp. XV; assembly: GCF_020177535.1. Taxonomy (NCBI): domain Bacteria; kingdom Pseudomonadati; phylum Pseudomonadota; class Betaproteobacteria; order Burkholderiales; family Burkholderiaceae; genus Paraburkholderia; species Paraburkholderia sp. XV. The sequence continues at coordinate 99,199 of NZ_JAGUUD010000004.1, forward strand.
CGTCAGGCTGCCGAGATCGGCGGTCAATACGAAAAATTCCATCTGTGCGAAGCGATCCATGACGACTCTCTCTTGTGATCTCTCTTGTGATCGCCGCTTTTATCCGCTGAGCGGAAGAATGTTTTCCGCGACGATCATATTTCTCAACACGCGGCACGATTACAGTACCGGGACACTTGTGGAGGAGACCTATGCGCAACATCAACGAAGACACCATCACCCAGGCCGTGATCGCGTCCATGTCGCACTGCGACGACGAGCGCCTGCGCACTGTCATGACGAGCCTCGTGCAGCATCTGCATACCTTTGCGCGCGACGTGAAGCTCACCGAGGACGAGTGGTTCCATGCGATCCGCTTTCTCACCGAGGCCGGTCATATCACCGACGATCGCCGCCAGGAATTCGTGCTGCTGTCCGACACGCTGGGCCTGTCCATGCTCGTGACGACGCAGAATCACCGCAAGCCGGCTGCGTGCACGGAAGCCACCGTGCTCGGCCCGTTCTTCGTGGCGGATGCGCCGGAATACGCGCCCGGCGACGACATTGCGAACGGCGCAGCCGGCGCACCATGCTTCGTCAGCGGCAGCGTGGTCGGGATCGACGGCGAGCCGGTCGGCGGCGCGCAACTCGACGTATGGCAATCCGACGAACACGGCTTCTACGACGTGCAACACGACCCGGACCCGACAGGCCGCATCGAGCCACAAGCGCGCGGCCGTCTGCGCACCGCTGCCGACGGCACGTTCCATTTCCGCTCGATCCTCGCGCAAGCCTATCCAATCCCACATGACGGCCCGGTCGGCAGGATGCTCGACGCGCTCGGCCGGCATCCGTGGCGGCCCGCGCATCTGCACTTCTGGATTCAGGCCGACGGCTACGAACCACTGATCACCCATGTGTTCCGCAACGGCGATCGCTACCTCGACAGCGACGCGGTGTTCGGCGTGCGCTCGTCGCTGGTGGTCGACTGGAACCAGCACGAAGCGGGCATCGCGCCCGACTCCACGCGGATGGACGTGCCCTTCTACACGCTCGATTACCGCTTCGTGTTGAACCCACGCAACCCGGCCAACCCTCAAGGAGACAACAAGTGATCCGCCATGTCGTGATGTGGAAGCTGCGCGGCGACTCGCCCGTCGAGCGCGACGCCGCGCGCAGGCTCGTGAAGACATCGGTGGAAGCGATGCGCGGCGAGATTCCCGGCATGCTGTCGATCGAACTCGGTCTCGACACGAGCGGCGTCGACTACGCGTGCGATGCCGTGCTCGTCGCCGATTTCGAATCGCAGAGCGCGCTGGATGGCTACGCGACGCATCCCGCCCATCTGCGCATGAAAGCGGCGCTCGGCGATATTCGTATCGCGCGCTTTCAGGTCGACTATGCAACCGAGGACACGCGTCATGCACACAACTGAGTTCGTCTATACAGGCCGCGCCGTGCGTGTGGTGTTCGGCGCCGGCAAGCGTTCGACCCTCGCCGAAGAAGTGCGTCTGCTCGGCGCCCGTCGCGCGCTCGTGATCTGCGGTGCGGAGCAGCGCGCGCTGGGCGAAGCGCTTTCGGTCGCGCTCGGAAGCGCGAGCGCGGGGCTCTTCGATCGCGCCGCGATGCACGTGCCGGCCGCGCTGGCCCGCGAGGCGCGCGAGGCCGCCGCACAACTGCGCGCGGATTGCCTGATCGCGGCGGGCGGTGGCTCCGCAATCGGCCTTGCAAAAGCCATTGCGCTGACGAGCGGGCTGCCCGTGATCGCCGTACCGACCACTTACGCAGGCAGCGAGATGACGCCCATCTACGGTCTCACGGAAGACGGCCTGAAGCGCACGGGCAGCGACATGAGCGTGCTGCCCCGAACCGTCGTCTACGATCCCGAACTCACCTTGACGCTGCCCGCCGCGCTGTCGCTGACGAGCGGCATCAATGCCATCGCACATGCGGCCGAAGGTCTGTACGCACGCGACGCGAATCCCGTCACGAGCCTGTTCGCGCATGAGGGTATCGCCGCCCTCGCGCGCAGTCTGCCGACAATCGCGCGCACGCCCTCGGACCGTGAAGCGCGTGCCGATGCGTTGTACGGCGCGTGGCTGTGCGGGTCGGTGCTCGGCTCGGTTGGCATGTCGCTGCATCACAAGCTCTGTCATACGCTCGGCGGCAGTTTCGATTTGCCGCATGCGCCGACACACACGGCCGTACTCGCGCACGCGCTTGCGTACAACGCGAGCGCCGCGCCGCACGCGATGGCACGCATTGCCGACGCGCTCGGCTGCGACGACGCGCCCGCCGGCATTTATGCGCTCGCGCGCGACCACGGCGCGCCCGTTTCGCTTGCCGCGCTTGGCATGCGCGAGGCAGATCTGGACCGCGCCGCCGATCTCGCCTGCCAGAACGCGTACTGGAATCCGCGCCCGATCGAACGGGCGCCCATCCGCGCGCTGCTGCAGCGTGCGTTCGACGGCGCGCCGCCCGCGCTTTCCTGACATGTCAATTTTCACCAGCAAGGACACCTCGACGATGAATACACTCGCTACGCATCCCGCCAGACTGCGCATTGCCTGCACGCTGATGTCCGCACTGTTCCTGATATCCGGCATCCGCAAGTTGCTCACGTGGTCGGCAACGACGGGCTATTTCGCGAAACTCGGCCTGCCGATGGCGGAAGCGATCGTGCCGCTCGTGATACTGCTTGAGATTGGCGGCTCGCTGGCCCTCATCTTCGGCTGGCGCCAGCGGGAGATCGCGCTGATTCTCGCTGTCTACACGCTCATGACCGCGTTCGTCGCGCATCGCTTCTGGGACGCCGATCCGGCGCAATTCAATCCGCAACTGAACAACTTCTTCAAGAACATCGCGATGGTCGGCGGCTTTTTGCTGCTGATCGAGCCGCGTTCGGGCACGTCGGCGCGCGAGTGATCGAACAAAGTACGCGCTTGCCGCCTCGCGTCGGCTAAAGCTGATTGATCGCCGAGCCCGCCGCCGGTTTATCCGGCAGCGGGCTCTTCGCTTTTAAGCCCGGCGAACGATGATGAACACGCAGCGCGGCAACTGGCGACAAGCCGCGCTTTCGCCATTCAGGCTGCAACGAAAGCCGCCTTGACCCGCTGCGGCGTCATCGGCAAATCGCGCACGCGGCCGCCTGTCGCCGCCGCAACCGCATTGGCCAGCGCCGCCGCGGCGGGTCCCACGGAGAACTCGCCCGCACCTAGCGACGGCATGTCCGGCCTGTCGATCAGCACGATATCGACGGGCGGCACATCTTCGAAGGTGAAGACCGGATAGTCGTCCCAGCCGCGCGTCGTGATCTCGCGCCGGTCGAAACTCACGCGCTCCTTCAGCGACCAGCTGAGCGCCTGCAGCACACCGCCCTCGATCTGGTTCTTCGCCCCGTCAGGATTGATGACGCGACCGAGATCAGCGGCCATGGCGACGCGCGTGATCTTCACCGCGCCGCTCTGGCGCTCCACGTCCACATCCACGATCACCGCCGCATACGCCTGTATGCTCTTGTAACGCGAATAAGCGAGACCGCGCCCTCGTCCTGGTGGCAGTTTTTCGTCCGCGCGCCAGTTCGCCTTTGCGAGCGCCGCATCGAGCACGGCCAACGCGCGCGGATCACTGAGATGCGCGCGGCGGAACGCGGCGGGGTCGGCATTCGCGGCGAGTGCCAGTTCGTCCATGAACGACTCGATCGCGAAGACGTTGCCGAACGCGCCGAGCGTGCGCAGCGAACTGGTGCGGATCGGCGATTCAAGCAGCAGATGATTGACCACGCGCTGTCGCGGCAACGCATACACCGACACCGCGTTGCGATCGCCGTTTCCGAATGGCTGGGGAATGCGCAGGAACGGCGACGGCGTGAACGGCTTCTGCAGATGCCAGGCAGCGAGCAGATTGATGCCGCCGGGCTGGCCGGGACGCGCCGCGTGCGTGTTGCTCCACACGTCGTACTGCCAGTCTGCGATGCGGCCTTGCGGCGTCAGCGCGGCCCGGATGCGCATCGACATCGCGGGACTGATCGGCGCCCACGCGAATTCGTCGTCGCGCATCCATTGCAGCTTCACGGGACGGCCCGCGACGGCACGTGCGAGCAGCGCCGCATCGAGCGCCACGTCGTCCGCGCCGTTGTGGCCATAGCAGCCCGAACCCGGCACATGCACCACATCGACGGAATCGACAGGCATGCCGAGCACCGTCGCAAGATCGCCGCGCAGCGGATACGCGCCCTGCGTGTGCGACCACACCGTCATGCGTGCGCCTTTGAGCCACGCGAGCGCACATGAAGGCCCGATCGAAGCCTGCGACAGATACGGCCGCGAGTAATCCGCTTCGATCCAGCGGACATCCGAAGGCACGGGCGCATCCTGGCCAGTCGCCGCCGCGACGGTGTCTTCGCTGCGCCAGCTGCGCAGTGCGGCCGGCAATGCGTCGACATCGGGAAGATCGGCGTGCGCGTCGCTCCAGCGGGCTGCGTTCGCGAGCACCGCGCGCGCGGCGATTGCCTGTTCTTCACGTTCTGCGGCGAGCGCGAGAAAATCGCCGTCACGGATCACCGCGACCACGCCTGGCATCGCCCGCGCCTTCTCGAGATCGACGTCGATCAGCGCGGCGCCCGCGCGCGGCGGACGCACCACGCGGCCGAACAGCATGCTGGGCAAGCGCATGTCCTGCACAAAGGCGGCACCGCCCGTGAACTTTGCCGGCAGATCGATGCGTGGAATGGAACGACCAATCAACCGATAGTCGGCAGGCTGCTTGACGGGCGCATCGCCCGTCACCGCGCGATCCAGCAGCGACCGCTCGCCGCGCACCAGGTCGCCGTAGCGCACGGTGCGGCCATCCGGCGCGTGGATCACGCCGGCGCGTACGCTCAGTGCGTCGGCAGCGACGCCGAGTTGCCGCGCCGCCGCGCCGACCAGCACCGTGCGCGCCTGCGCGCTCGCGGCCTGCAACGCCGCGCCGCTCTGTTCGACGGACTGGCTGCCGTAGGTGTAGCCCTCGTTCGGGCCACGGGACGTGTCGGCGGAGAGAATCGATACGCTCGCGAAGTCGACGTCCAGTTGCTCCGCGGCGATTTGCGTCAGCGCAGTCAGGATGCCCTGCCCGAGTTCGGCCTTGCCCGTGAAGACTGTCACGTGACCCCGATCGTCGATGCGAATCCAGCCGGTCAGTCGCGGGTTTTCCCGGAAGCTGACGGGCATCGGCGCCTTCTGCGCGCCTTGCGCGGACGTTTGCGCATTCGAAGCGAACGGCGCGAGCGAGAACAGCGCCACCAACGCGCCCGCCTGTTTGCCAAAGCGGCGGCGCGATGGAGAAAAGCGTGAGGATGATGTGTCAGTGGCGTTCATGCGCGCATCGCCTCCGCTGCCCGCAACACTGCGCGCACGATCCGGTTGTGCGCGCCGCAACGGCATTTTTGCCCGGCCAGCGCGGCGCGCACCGCGCTCTCGTCGGCGTGCGGGTTCGCCTCCAGCAATGCCCGGGCCGCCATCAGCATGCCGCTGGAACAGTAACCGCACTGCGCCGCCTGCCCGGCGATAAAGGCCTGCTGCAACGGGTGCGGATGCTCAGGTGTGCCGAGCCCCTCGACCGTCGTCACGGGCTCGCCGCGCACGGCGCCGACCGGGAACACGCACGAGCGCACGGGTGTCTTGCCGAGCATCACCGTACATGCACCGCATTGCGCCTGTCCGCAGCCGAACTTGGCGCCGTTCAGCGCGAGATCGTTGCGCAGCACATAAAGCAGCGGCGTCTCTGGCGCCGCGGGAACAGTGTGCCGTTGCCGGTTCACCAGCAGCGAAATCGTCATCGGAATACCCCAGTGGGAAAGGAAGAAGTACGACGGCGACGCGAGCCGCGCATTCAGGCTCAGGCGGCTTCCGTCGATGGCTTTGGCGTCAGCATGAGGCGCCCGTCGCGCGACATGGCGTACAACATCAGCGACGACAGCAGCGCGGGAATGGCTGCCGCGTAGAAGAGTTGCTGCGCGCTCCAGTGCAGTTGCATCAACGAGCCCGCGACGATCGGCCCGACGATCGACCCGGCACGGCCAATGCCGAGAGACCAGCCGACGCCCGTCGCGCGCAGCGTCACGGGATAAAGCGCGGCCGACAGCGCATTGTTCGCCGGCTGTCCGCCGACGATCGCAAAGCCGCTCGCCGCGACGATGGCCAGCAGCATCGGCAGCGAAGCGGCGACGTGACTGACCGAGAGGATCGTCACAGTCGCGACGAGATAAGCCGGCACGAGCACGCGAAAGAAACCCCAGCGGTCGATCAACGGGCCCATGGCGAGGGTGCCGATCACGCCGCCGACCTGCAGCGTCGTGCCGATGATGGCGGCGTCGGCGACGCCATAGCCGAAGTCGGTTGCGATGGTCGGCAGCCAGTTCGCAAGAAAGAACAGGTTCACCAGGTTCATGAAATTGACGCCCCACGCGAGCAGCGTGACGCGCGCGCGGCCGTCCGCGAAGAGCGCGGCGACAGGGCTTCCCGTATGCGCGCGCACGGGCGCGGCAAAACGCGTGTGCATCGCCACGCGCACGGAAGGCGCGACGCGCTGCAACAGCGCGCCAACCCGGGCGGCAGGCGCGCCGCGCGCGATCAGGAACTGCATCGATTCCGGCAGCGTGAACGCCATGACGGCGGCGATCAGAAGCGGCACGACGCCGCCGAGCGCAAACACCGCGCGCCAGCCGGCGACGGGAATCAGCAGCGCCGACACGACGCCGCCGAACGCCGCGCCAAGCGTGAAGCCGCACGACACCCACATGGTCAGCGTTGCGCGCTTGCGGGCCGGGCTGTACTCGCTGACGAGCGCCACCGCGTTACCCATGATCCCGCCGAGGCCGACGCCCGTCACGAAACGCAGCGCGAGCAGATGTGTGAGCGAACCCGCGAAGGCGGTGGCGATCATCATCGCGCCGACGAACGCCGTGCAGCCGAGCAGCACCGGGCGACGGCCCACGCGGTCGGCAAGCGGCCCCATCGCCAGTGAACCGATCAGCATGCCGACGAGGCTCGCGCCGAACACCGGCCCCATCGCCGCGCGCGACACCTGCCACGATGCGATCAGCGCCGGCGCGACGAAACCCATCGACTGCACGTCGAATCCGTCGACCACCACGCACAGCGCGATCAATACCATCAGCCGCTTCTGGAACGCGCCGACCGGCTGCGCGTCGATGGTGGCGGCGACGTCGATTGCGTCCGGCTGTTGCGCGCGCGTGTTCATGCAAGACCAAACAGGCGGCGCGCGTTGTCCCGGCCAATCTTGTGCCGGTCGTTCTCGCTGATCTCGCAGCGATCGAACCAGCGCGCTGCGTCCTCGTGCTTTTCGAACGGATAGTCGACCGAGTACATGATGCGGTCGCTGCCGACTTCGAGCATCGTCGAAAGCAGGGTCGGCGTGCGGAAATTGCCGCTCGTCGTGATGTACACGTTCTCCCGCAGGTATGCGCCGATCTCACGTTCGCATGGCATGCCGCGGCGGCCCTTGCGCAGGATGTGATCGATGCGCCAGATGTTGAACGGAATGCCCTCGCCGAAATGGCCGAGAATCATCTGCAAGCGCGGATGACGGTCGAAAAGCCCGCTCGACAGCAGGCGCAGCGCGTGCATGCTGGTTTCGGCCGCAAACGCCCATGTCGGGCCCGTCAGCCAGTGCGCACCGTCGAATATCTTCGCGTGCGACAGCAGCGGGTCGCGCGGATGCATGTAGAACGGCTTGTTCAGCGCGGCGGCGCGTACCCAGAAGCCCTCATAGCGCGGATCGTCGTAGTAGACGACCGTGTCTGCGTCGCCGACCTGCGAGAAGCCGTTTACCAGAAAGCCGTGAAAGCCCAGTTCGTTCACGCAGCGCTCGAGTTCGCGCGCGGCGAGTTCGGGGTCCTGCATGGGCAACGCGGCAAAACCGCCGAAGCGCGTCGGATGACGGTTGATCTGCTCGGCGAGCACGTCGTTGGCGCGGCGCGCAACGTCGTTGGCCTGGCCGGCGTCCGGAATCGCCTGTACGGCCGGCGAGTTCAGCGACAGGATCGAATATGCGGTGCCCCATTCTTCCATCTGTTCGAGGCGCTGCTGCTCGAAGTCGAGCAGATTGGCGCGCAGCGTCGTCCACACTTCCGGACGTGCATATACCTGCGAGTCGGCGATGGTCTGGTCGATGGCGAAGTGTTCTTCCAGCGCGATCTTGTCTTTCATGGTACAGGTCTCAGGTAATTTACTTGAAAAATCATCTAAATTTCCGGAAAGTATATATTTGATTTTTCAACTATAAACCAGGGATTACCCGTGCGATGTTTCTTACATTCATGTCTCAAAGCGCGTGAAAACACGAGCTGGATGCGGTCGTACCTGTCGCGCCCCGCCTATGGTATATACTTGCATCTTCAACTATAAAACATGGCATGACATGAAGAAGCCGAACCCGCCGCTCATCGAGCATGATCTGGAACGCGCTATTCCGTACCTGGTTGCGCGCGCGGGCAGTCGGATGGGCAGTTCATTTTCGAAAGTGCTGCGCGACTACGGCCTGTCGCTTAGCGAATGGCGCGTGTGCGCGTCGCTTGGGCATCGTCCGCATCAACGGCTGTCGGAACTGGTCGAACGCGCTTGCGTCGACATGTCCGCGCTTTCGCGTATCGTCGATCGCCTCATCGCGCAAGGCCTGGTGTTGCGCGAAAAAAGTTCGGCGGATGGACGCGCCGTGCAGCTATCGCTTACCGCCGAAGGCGCGAGGTTGACGCGCAAAATCGTGCCGCTTGCGAAGCACTTCGAAGTCACGGCGCTGAACTGCTTCAGTCAGGTGGAAATCGACTTCCTGCGCGATCTGCTGGAGCGCCTGTACGCGAACGCAGAATCGCTGGAACATTTCACCGGGCTTCCGGTGGAAACGTCTGCAGACTCGAACCAGCAGCCCGTTCGTTCTCGCGTACGCCGCTGAGTTCTCTGTCGCCAGCTTCGGAAGCAGCCCGCGCAATATGCCGATATGCTGTCGGCGCGTGTCCGGACATGCGTCTGAAGGCGTGACTGAGCGGACATCAACGATTCGGACTCAAAGACCTGTTAGCGGTCACTGACGCTATTCGAACGTGCGCTCAACGCAATCCCTCATCAATTTGATATCCGAGGCAATGGCTCTCGTTTTGCGAGAGCGCGACGGCTAAGCCCCGAGCAGATTCAGCCGGACCAGGCTCTCTGCGGTCGCAACGATTGCGTCCTCGGCCGAACGCGGCTTCCAGCCGAGACGTGCTCTCGCCTTCGCGCTCGTGGCGTTCATGTTGACTCCCAGCAGAGGTGCGATGGCCTTCAGCTGAGGGTTCTTCCGCGCGCCGAGTCGAACGAGCCAGTTGGGCAACACGCGCGTCGAAACCTTGCTGGCCGCCGGCCCCATGCGCCTGCGCAGAATCCTGGCGACATCGGCCAACCACAGGCTTTCGCCCGCGGACGCGAGAAAGCGCTCCCCATCGGCAGTCGGCGCCAACATGGCACGCACATGCAAGTCGGCGACATCGCGTACGTCGACAAAACACGAGTTGAGCCTGGGTATCCCGGGCTGGCCTTCCAGCATATTCTTGATCATTCGAATGGAATGCGAGTAATCCGGGCCGAGGGCGGGACCTAAAACAGTCGTGGGATTGACGGCAGTCATCTCCAGTCCGTTGCCCTCCTGCTTCACGAAATCCCAGGCAGCCTGCTCTGCGAGTGTCTTTGACCGTTGATAGGGCGCGAGGTCGCTTTGCAAATTACTCCAATCGTTATCGTTGAAAGGCCTGTTGAGTGGCTCGTGGCCGCAGCCAACAGCGCCGAACGCAGAAGTCAGCACGAGGCGCTTCACACCTGCGTCGCGCGCTGCCCGCAAGACTCGCAGATTGCCTTCGACAGCGGGCTTATTCCAGTCGTTCTGGGTGGCGTAGTTGCCCGACGGCGTTGAAGAAGCGCAGTGAATGACATAGGTACAGCCGCGCATTGCCTCGGCCCATCCCTCGTCGGAACCGAGATCTGCCGCGACGAACGACAACAGATCTCCTGGTTCTGCACCGCCCGTCTTGAGGTTCTCCCGGACTTCTGCTTCCCGCGACAAGTTGCGCAAGGTTGTGCGGATCTGATAGCCCTGACTCAGCAAAGCCAGCATGCAATGCTGAGCGATAAACCCGGTTCCGCCGGTGACGAGTACCATTTCCTGGTCCATTTTTGATCCTTGGGTTAAGTCGTTTGAATCAGTCGGCCGGCTCAGCGATCAACCGCGTAGCCCTACATCTGCAGGGCAATTCATCGTCGAAGCTGCCGCCAGACAGGCAGCACGATAAGCCACGCTCGCCGTGCTGAGAATGCTTGAAAGTACGTTTTGCTTGTGCAAGAGTACGAAGATGACGACCGATCCGTTCTCCGACATCCTCAAACTGACGCAGGCTCGGAGCCTCGTCACCGGCGGGTTTACGGCTGGTGGGCCATGGGCAGTGCGCTTCCCCGCTCCCGACAAGATCAAGTTTTTTGCAGTTGTGAAAGGGAAGTGCTGGGTACGGCTCGAGGGCGAACCCGAGCCGGTGCGTTTCGAGACGGGCGATGTCGGGTTGCTCTCTGCTCCCCGCTGGTCGATCCTTTCGAGCGATCTGGAGACCGAACCGATTGAAGCGATGGATATCTTCTCTCGCGCCGGACGCTCGACCACGCAGCTAGCAAATGGGAACGAGTTCGCGCACGTCGGAGGACACGTATTGCTTGACCCCGTCAGCGGCCCGCTGCTGCTGGACGTCTTGCCTCCGTGGATCCATATCAAGGCCGCGTCGCCGCAAGCGGCGGTCTTCAGTTGGCTCCTCGACAGACTGGTGGAGGAGCGAGCGGCAGGGCAGCCCGGCTCGCAACTCGCGTCGGCGCAACTGTCGCAGCTGCTGTTCATCGAGATCCTGCGCGCACACGTGGCGAGCTCGGGGCCGCTGAACGCTGGATGGCTGCGCGCGTTGAGCGACGCACGCATCGCTCCTGCGCTCCGTTTGATGCATGAGAGTCCCGCACGGTCGTGGCATCTCGAAGATCTGGCCCAGGCCTGCGCTATGTCGCGAACAACATTTGCGTCTCACTTCAAAGCCGTCGCGGGCGTTGCACCACTGACTTATCTGACCAATTGGCGCATGCGATTGGCGGAACGCGCACTGGGAGACGACGCCACGCCGGTTTCGGTCGTCGCTCAGACACTGGGGTATGCGTCCGAGAGCGCGTTCAGCCACGCTTTCAAGCGCATCACGGGGAGATCGCCAAAGGCCTATCGGACTGCATTGCGTTTGGCAGGCCGGCCCACCATTGGGCGCGACCTACCGTCCACGAGCGGTGGCGCTATTGATCTCACGCCTGCAGTCGAGACGCTTCAGCAAGATTGATGCGGCCAGATTCGCGTATTGCAGAGTGCGGATTCAGCCAGCGTTAAATGGGTAATCCGCGAGGAAGCGGCCGCTCACCGGCCAATAGCCATCAGACTTCCGTTTGCCGGCGTCGTAGTCCGGGTCAGCGGTTCGGCACGGCGAACCGCGGGATGTCCACCGTGAAAACCGTTGCGCGCTCATCGGATGCAACCGTAATCGTTCCCCGGTGGGCGTGCGCAATGCACCGGCAGATATACAGGCCAAGCCCCATGCCGGGCGAAGCGCGCTTGCGTTCCCGCGAAGGCGCTGCGCGCGTCAACGGATCGAAGAGGGTGGGCAGTGCGTCGGGCGGTATCGGTTGCCCTCCACTTGAGACAGCGATCTTTATGCGCTCGCCATCGCCCTCCACTTCGACGCGGACAGGCCCAGAGCCATGCTGAACGGCGTTTGCGACCAGGTTGACGACGAGCTGGTTCATGCGTGCGCCGTCGCACGTGCCGATGAGCTCACCTCGGGCTTCCACCCTGATGTGCGAGTCGGGATGCGTGGCGCACACCTCGTCGACCGCGCCGTGGCAGATGCGCTCAAGATCGTGCTGGGCGGGATCAACGGGAAGCGTGTCCCCGAGGCGTGTACGCGTGAAGACGAAAAGATCGTCAACCATCATTTTCACGCGCTCCGCGCTGTGTCGCAGGTTCGCAGCCGCCCGAACGCTGGTCGGCGACAGGTTCTCGTCCTTCAGAATCACGTAGGTCGAGTTGACGATCGCGCCCACCGGCGAGCGCAGATCGTGTGCAAGGACACCCGCGAACAGATCCCTGATACGCTCTGTCGTCTTCGCGAACTGCTGAACCGACTCAGCAACCATCTGATCCACTGCCTCATTGAAACGGATCATCTCCTCAAATGCCGCTGCGTCGAACTGGCAGGTCTGTTGCCATCTGCGCAGGACACTTGCCCGCAACGCACGATATTCCGCCACCAGGGCATTGATCTCGAAGCCGTGCGCGCGCCGGTCGTCGGCGTGTACGCGACCAATCTGGTTGAAGTGCGAATCCGCGCTTGGGCGATGGCCGTAGGATTTGGTCTGTTGCTGCGCTGCAGTCTGCGGTTCCCGCATGTCGGCTGCAATCCCGGTCAGGAGCGCGCGCGCTGAGTTTCGCAGTTGCTCGTCGTTGAGCTGACCGTCCGCGGGGGTCAGTTGGCGCGCAAATGCCGTCCAGTCTTCGACGAACTGGGCCAGGTTGCTTTCGATGAAGTCCGACAGAGTCATATGTTCCCTCGCCCATCCACGCCCTGGCTTCTTGTGCGCAATAAACAGGCCGCCCCTCGTGTCCGCCCCCTTCCCGCGTCCGGAACGGACGATGCTTTGCACGTTGCCGGGCAACGTGAAAAGTATATATCCGCTCATGCCGCTGTCCTCGCCGATTACTCGGTGAACTCAGCGCACGCCCGGTCCCAGAAGGTTCACTCCGCGCCAGCTACTGGTCGTAGATGATCGCAGGGACGAGGCGGAGGCGATCACTGTTTTCCGTGGTCTGTCCGGGTACGACGCAGAACTCGTCCCGGGCAGGAGCGCACAATCCGCGCACTATCTGCGCACTATTCGAAAAGGCGCGTTAGCCCAGAGCCGCATGCGCACGCAGACTCTCTTCATAGCAGGCGGGCGCACTGATTTCGCTGGGAAACCCGGGGCAACGCGGGTCCGAAGGCACTATGATCCAGCGCCCGGTTTATCGCCTGGGTGGCGGATTCTGTCGGCGCCGCCCCCGCCGGCTTTCCGCTTTTCCTGCCGGTAACCGGCTGACTGCAGGGCATCCTGCAACTGCGCGAACGTGTACGGCTTGCGAAGCGCCGACCAGTCGAATGTCATCGTCTGCTGGTCCGGCAGCCTCTTTCCAGAAGCAAAGATAACCTTGAGGCCGGGATGCATGGCCGCTGCGCGGCGCGCCAGTTCCAGCCCGGACATGTCGGGCATGACCACGTCTGTGAGAAGAACGTCGACGTCCATTGCTTCTAGCACTTCGAGAGCTGCCGCTGCGTTTTCGGCACGCCGTGCGTCGATTCCCAGCAGCTGGAGGAGTTCACAGAGCGCGTCGAGCGACGCGCGGTCATCGTCGACCGCGAGGACGCGCAATTCTTCGGGGCGCGAGACGGGACCATTCGGGCCATCGACGGACCCGGCCATCGGCTGTTCGATCGCCTTGCTATCGCCATCACTGTCGCCGAGCACCTGCCGCACCTTCATCGCGAGCTGCTGACGGCTGTACGGTTTGCTGAGCAGTTCCACGCCCGGGTCCAGCCGGCCGCCGTGCACGATAGCGTTCTGTGTGTACCCTGAAGTGAAAAGCACTTTCAGTCCCGGTAGCATCCGGGCGGCTTGCCGTGCCATGTCGGGGCTACGCAACGGCCCCGGCATCACGACATCCGTGAATAGCAGATCGATGTGCACGCCGCTCGCGACGACGGCCAGTGCCTGTTGCGCGTCATTGGCCTTCAACACGGCGTAGCCTAGACCGGTCAGAAGCTCGACGACCGTCGACTGGACCTGCGGATCATCCTCAACCACGAGAATGGTCTCTTCGCCATGCTCTACGCTGCGACTCGTACGAGGCGGGAATTCGACTGCCGTACCGGTCGAGCGGGGTAAATAAATCCTGACGGTTGTTCCTTCGCCAATCTCGCTGTAGAGCTTGATGTGCCCGCCACTCTGTCTGACGAACCCATACGCCATGCTCAGCCCGAGGCCTGTACCCTGGCCTTCCGGTTTCGTGCTGAAGAAGGGATCGAAAGCGCGTTCCATCACTTCCCGGGTCATGCCGGTTCCCGTGTCCGTGACAGCCAGCATGACGTACTGTCCGGGGCTGACGTCAGGAACCGTCGATACATACTCGTCGTCCAGCGTCGCGTTGGCGAGTTCGAGCGTGAGCTTCCCGCCATCCGGCATTGCGTCGCGCGCGTTGATGGCCAGATTCAGAATCACGTTTTCCAGCTGATGGGGATCGGCAAGGATGTTCCAGAGACCGCCCGCGACAACAGACTCGATCTCAATCGTCTCGCCCAGCGCCCTGCGCAACAGGTCGTCCAGCGCGCGAAGCTGGTGTGCGGGATTCATGACGACGGGCGCCAGCGGCTGCTGACGTCCGAAGGCGAGCAGCTGCGAGGCCAGTTTCGCGCCGCGATCCACGGCGTCAATCGCCTTGCCCAGGCGCTCGGCGCTCCAGCTGTCGCGACCGTACCTGCTTTCGAGTACTTCCAGGTTTCCCCGTAGCACCTGCAGTACATTGTTGAAATCGTGCGCGACCCCGCCCGTCAGTTTCCCCAGCGCCTCCATTTTTTGCGCCTGGAACAAAGCACGCTGCGTTTGCTCGAGCAGTTCCGATGCACGCCGACGCTCGGTAATGTCCCGCGTGACCTTCGCAAATCCGACGAGTTCACCATTCTCGCGTATCGCGTCAATGACGACATGCGCCCAGAAGCGGCTGCCGTCCTTCCGCACGCGCCAGCCTTCTGCCTCGCAACGGCCCTCGCGTCTTGCCGTCTCCAGGCCGCGAAATGGCACCCCGGCCGCCACGTCCTCGGGCGTGTAAAACCTCGAAAAATGCGAGCCGACGATCTCGCTTTCGCTGTATCCCTTGATTCGCCGGGCGCCGGAGTTCCAGCTTGTGACCCGCCCGTCGGGCGACAGCCTGAAGATGGCATAGTCGGTGACGCCCTGAACCAGCAGGCGAAAGCTCCGCTCGCTTTCGAGCACGGCATCGTGAGCCGCCTTTTTGTCGCTGACATCCTGAACGACCTTTCCAAAGCCCAGAAGCTGGCCGGTGCTGTCACGAAGTGCTGTCATGACGACATTGGCCCAGAACCTCGAGCCGTCCTTTCGTACACGCCATCCTTCAGTAACATAGCGCCCCGAACTGGCCGCAGCTTTGAGCGCGGCCTCGGGCACGCCCGAGGCACGCTCGGTCTCCGTGTAAAACACGGAGAATGGCTGCCCTATAACTTCATCAGCCGTGTAACCCTGGATACGTTCGCCTCCCGGGTTCCAGGTCATCACGATGCCGTCAGGCGAGAGGGCGAAAATGGAATAGTCGTCAGTCGACTCGGCCCATAGCCGAAGCCAGACAGCGCTAAAGCCAGTGGCGGGTGCTGTGTCGTCGTTCATGTGCGACCGGTGTGCGGATGCCTGCCGGACCAGGTGCCGGGGATAAAAACCGTCACCGTCGCAATTTTTATGCCGGGCAGATGTAACCCGAAGAACGCGAATCTTCATCCACGCCGGTTGCTGTACCGCCCTACTTGTCGAACGCCGCGCCGGTCAACTCTTCGGAAGCTTTGGAGGTCGGGAGTCGGCTCAGCGACGCGCAATCATCGGCGCCCTGCGGATTTCCGTGATCGGCCATGAGGAGGCATTCCGGCGCGTTGCCGTTCGGACGTTCGGATGTCGGTCGTTTTGGGTAATCAGCCATTCCATTCAGCGAAAATATCCGGAAACGGCTCGGTTGTTCATCGGTCGAACGCGATCAAGTCCTTGAAGATCAGGTGACCCCAGCTTTTCCCGCGCGCATGCACAAGCAGTCCGCCCTCAGAAAGCCCGCCGAGCTGGATAGGCGCGAATCCGAGCTGTTCCGCAAGCGTACCCATCTCCGCTGCAGCGCCGTCATCGTCGCTCGCGAGGAACACGGCCCTTCTGCCACCGTGTACGGCCGGGTTCTGGCCGAGGACGGCAGCGACCAGATGGTTGAAGCCTTTCACCACCCTCGCTCCGGCAAACACCCTCGCGACGTAAGCGGAGGACGGGACACCGCCCAACTCCTCGAGCGGGGCCTGCGTGTTCATCGCGTCGACGACGGTCTTCCCCTTCCAGTCGGGCAGTGCTTTTGCGACCTCCGGGTGCGACTCAAAACGGACTGCCAAGAAGATGATGTCCGCCTTGACGGCTTCCGCGAGGGTGTTGGGAACAATCGTGGGTCCGATCGCGGCCGCGTCGGCTGCAAAGTTTTCCGGGGCGCGCGTGGTTGCAACGACCACTTCGATGCCGTTGCGGGCGAACGCCTTGGCAAGTGCGTGGCCGATCTTGCCGAAGCCAATGATCGCGTATTTCATCAGGTTCTCCTTCGTTTCCGGGTGCAGTCAGAGCTTGTAACCGCCGCTGGCTTCAATCGTTTGGCCGGTCACCCAATGGCCGTCATCGGAGGCCAGGAACGCCACGACGGCGGCGATTTCCGAAGGCTCGCCAAAGCGGCCGAGCGCGATCTGGGCCTCGGCTGCCTTGACGAGTTCGGGGTTCTGGCGAAAATCGGCGTTCGCATCCGTCCGCGTGAAGCCAGGCGCGACGGCGTTCGCGGTGATGCCACGCGGCCCCAGCTCGATAGCGAGCGTATGGGTCAGCGTGTTGATGGCCGCTTTCGCCATCGAGTAGACGGGCGCAGCCGTCACGGGCTTCGTGGCGGCAGCGGAAGAAATGTTGATGATGCGTCCACCATCGGCGAGACGATCGAGAGCGGCCTGAACGATGAAGAAGGGCGCGCGGGCGTAGACCGCCATCAGAGTGTCCCAACTCTCCGGCGTTGCGTCCTTGAAGCCAAGCCAGCCGGAATTGCCAGCGTTGTTGACCAGAATGTCGAGGGCTTTACGTCCGTTGCGCCTGGTGAACTCGTCGTCGAGTCTCTCGAACAAAGTCGGGATGGCCGCCGGATCAACGAGATCCGCATGGACCGCGAACGCGGAGCCTCCCGCGCTCTCGATAGCCGCGATCGCCTCGTCCGCGCCGGATTTGCTGGCGTTGTAGGTTAGCGCGACTGTCGCACCATCCTTTGCAAGACGTTCAGCGATGGCGCGGCCAATGCCGCGTGATGCGCCGGTAACGAGCGCTGTTTTGCCCTTTAGTGTTCGTGTCATTTGATTGTTCTCCTCAAAGTTGTGCCAAGCCACCGTCGACGGCGACTTCGCTGGCGGTCATGAAGCTGCTGTCCGACGACGCAAGGAAGGCGGCCACCGCCCCGATCTCCGCGGGATCGGCCATACGTTGGAGCGGCGTCATCGCGCCGTAGGCCTTCTGGCCCTCTTCGCCGAGCGCCTCCTTCGCAAGTTCGGTCGCCGTCGCGCCGGGCGACAGCACATTCACCCGGATGCCCGTACTCTTCAGTTCCTCGGCCCAGGTCCGGGCGAGGTTGCGCACCGCCGCCTTGCTCGCGCTGTAGGCCGTGAATCCTGGGGCTCCCGTGGTGCCTGCGCTCGATCCCATCAGGATGATCGAACTGCCCGAGCCCATCAGCGGCAGCGCCTTCTGGACCGTCAGGATCGTCCCCTTCACATTGGTCTCGAAGATGTCGTCAATGTGCTGGCCGGTGATCTGGCCGAGTGGAAGCGGGCTTCCCGTCCCGGCATTGGCAAAGACGATCTCGAGGGTTCCGCGCTCGGCCTTCACCGCCGTGTATAGCCGGTCCAGGTCGGCCAGATTGGAGACGGAGCCCTTCACCGCGCGGGCATTGGGCCCGAGATCGGTCAAAGCGGCGTCGAGCGCGTCCTGCCGGCGGCCGAAGATGAAGACGAAGGCGCCCTCCTCGATGAAGCGCTTTGCTGCGGCGCGGCCGATGCCCGAAGCGCCACCCGTTATCACCGCGGTCTTTCCATTCAGTCTGTTCATGTGTCATGCATCCTTCGAAACAAAAGCGACAAACCCGATTCTGGGACTCTTGCTTCATGAAGCCAATTGACCGAATATCTATAAATACCATCTACTTTTTAGATAAATATGTTGGACAACGTCACCATCAATCAACTGCGGGCGTTCGTCGCCGTGTGTGATGAGGGAAGCTTTTCCGGAGCCGCGCGTCAGCTAAGGCGTGCGCAGTCGGCGATCAGCCATGCGATCGGCGCACTCGAGAGCGCCTTTGATGTGGTGCTGTTCGAGCGCAACACTCGCAAAGCGACGCTGACGGCTGCGGGCCGCAGCCTGCTGCCTGATGCGCGTGGGGTAATCTCACGCACGGAGGAGATGAAGATGCGTGCGGTTGCGATTGCTGAAGCCGGCGTGCCTCAGATCTCGGTTGCCGTGGATACCTATTTCCCACGTGCGCACCTGATCAAATGTCTGCGCACCTTGCAGGCGGACTTTCCAACGGTTGCAATCAATCTGCGCATGACGACCATGCAGGGCGGCGAGCGTTTGGTTCTCGAAGGCACGTGCGCATTGGCGGTGACGATCACGGACGTGCCGGAGTTGAGCCCCGGCACCATAGAAAGGCAGCATCTATCTGAAGTGCAAATGGTGACCGTCTGTGCACCATCGCATCCGCTGGGTTCAATCGCGGGGCCGATCCCGCGGGAGGAATTCGGCCGGCACATCCAGCTTGTCGTAACGGACAATCAGCCCGATGCGGAAAAGACCCAACAGGGCGTCGCCAGTGGACGCCAGTGGTGGGTGAACGACCTCGGCGCGAAGCACGATCTGCTCAGGGGAGGCTTGTGCTGGGGCCACATGCCGCGCCATATGGTCGATGAAGACCTCGCGAAGGGAACGCTTGTCGAACTCCAACGGCGCGCATGGCACATGCGTCCTCTCACCTTCATGATCTCGCAGCGGCGCGGGTACTCTTTTTCCGAATGCGAGGCACAACTCGTTGAGCGTCTCGGCGATCACCAGAGCTGCCCGAAGGATGCTATCGGAAGCTCGGTCCCACACAAAACCAGAAAAGCCCGGAATCCCGCCAAGCCTGAGGAACGACCGGTACGGCCTGGCGCTCCTCGGCGGACATCCGCAAAGTAGACCTCATCCGATCGGCTACAACCGGTCGGTCGAGGCCGCATCCAATTCGGATATCTAATGTTTCGTCCGCCCACGCTAAATGGCCGGTCTTCGGCGAGCAAATCGCTGGTGACATTGCCTCGACGCGGCCAGGAAGCGACGCTCGCCTGCCCCGCAGGCTTGTCTTTCGAACGGCTGCTTTTGTCCAAGGATCAGTGCGGCAGGCGTGCGCCTCCTCGCATTTTCTCCGAAATAGTAAGTGTGATTGTTGACTGAATCGTAGACGTAGGCCTTTCTCTGTCCCATATGCCGAAATGCCGCGACACTTGATTTGCGGTCGCCGCGTAACCGTGCCTATCCTTGCAGTGCTGCGCCTGTCTGCTGAGTTACCGCGCAATCAGGCCATGTCGCGTTTCGACCATGAATAACACTCAGGGAAACTGTCATGCAGCTCACGCACGGGATGATCACCCGACTCGCGGTCGCGGCAATAGCAATGGTCGTATCGATTGCATCGCAGGCTCAGACTTCGCGTTACGACGCGCTCGTCAATGCCCAGTTTGACAAGGATTTTCCAACCGCCGATACCGCTCGCAGTCTGCGCGATGAACTGATCTTCCAGCGCGCGACGCAGGCGTACCTGTGGGCACTGCCTGCCATTAATATCTGGGCGATGAAGGAAGGCTCTGAAAAGGTCTTCGGTGACGGATACAACGTGCTGCCCGTCTGGAAAGAGCGGATAACGGCATCCACACTTGTCACGACGCCCAATTCCGACGTTGTCTACGCGATGGGCTATCTCGATCTGCACAAGGACGGTCCGCTCGTCGTCGAGGCGCCGCAAGGCGTGCAAGGCATGTTTGATGACTTTTTCCAGCGTCCGCTGATCGGCCCCACCATCGATGGCCGTACCTGGATAGGCGACGTCGGTCTTGCCGGTCCCGACAAAGGCAAGGGCGGCACGTACGTTCTCCTGCCACCCGACTACAAGGGCGAGCCGCCGAAAGACAGCATGCCCAAGGGTGCCTTCGTTTATCGCTCGCGCACCTATAACGTGTTCCTTTTCTGGCGCACGTTCTTCACCAACCCAAAGGATCTGACGAGGCCGAACGCCCAGATCGCCGCGACGCGGATTTATCCGCTAGGCAAGAAGGCGAGCGCGAAGCCGATGCGGTTTCCGGACGCGAACCAGCGACCTGCCGACCTGCTTTTCCCACGCGATATCCGCTACTTCGAAATGATGTCGCGCTTCATCGATAGCGAATACGTCGATCCGTCCGATCTCGATATGCGCGGCTTCCTGCATACGATCGGCATCGAGAAAGGCAAGCCGTTTGCGCCGACGCCCGAGATGCACGCGCTACTGGACAGCGCCGCGCAGGCCGGATTCAAGATGAGCAAGGTTGTGATCACCGAGATGCTGCCGCAGGAGCCGGGTGGCAAGTACTATCCTGATCGCCAGTGGGTCAACGTATTTGCGGGCGAGGACACGGCGTTCCAGTCGAGCCACACCTTTACCAACCTCGAACAACGCTCCGGGTACTTTACAAGCGCCTATTCGGCGAGCCCGGGCATGGTGAAGAATCTCATCGACGCAGGCGCAAAGTACCCCGTGACGTTCCGCGACAAAGACGGCAATTTTCTGGATGGAGGACAGTCGTACACGCTGCATCTGCCGCCTGACATCCCCGCGAAAAACTTCTGGTCGGCTACGGTATATGACGCGACCACAGCATCTGGCCTGGATAGCGGACAGCCGCACCCGTCGCTGAACAAGATGGATCAGCCGGTGCAGAACGCCGATGGCTCCCTCGATCTTTACTTCGGCCCCACCGCACCCGCTGGCAAAGAGAAGAACTGGCTTCGAACGGTCCCCAGCAAAGGCTACTTCGTGATCTTCAGACTCTACTCACCGGAGAAGGCCTTTTTCGATCAGACCTGGAAACCTGGAGACCTCGAAAAGAAAAGTTGATACGCCTGAATCTATAACTAAGAACCCGCGCAACGAGGCAAACATGGCTGATCAAGATGATGTGAATTCCACGCGAAGGCTCGTCACTACGATGAGCGCAGCATTGCCGCTCGCTTACGCAGCGTTAGCGGCTGTGCCGCGATCTGCCGACGCCGCTGCCGCGAAAGACAACGGGTCGAAGCGCGCGAATCCTGCAACCAGCACATCGGTGAAAGAGACGCTCCCACCAGCTGGAATCCTGATGCATCCGGAATACGCGCAGGTCATCGCGCGTATGGCATATGTTTGGGGCTGGCCGATGGTCAACATGTTGAATCGCAACGCGCGTATCACCAAGGCGCCGTATCCGGGCCTGCTGGCCGGCGTGCTGCCAGCGGCTCCGCGCGGGCAGGTTGGCATGCTTCACGACTACATCGATCCAGCTGAGACCTTCGTGACATGCCCTAACCAGGACGTGGTGTATGGTCTGGGTTTTTTCTCGCTCGACGAAGAGCCCGTCGTCGCCCAGGTGCCCGACTTTGGCGACCGGTTCTGGGTCTATGCACTGTACGACGCGCGAACCAATCAGTTTGGTCATCTCGGCAAGCCTTACAAAACGCGGCGCGGATTCTATCTGCTCGCCGGGCCGAACTGGAAGGGTATCAAGCCTGTGGGCATCACCGACGTGATCCGCTGTCCCACTGCGCTCGCCAATGCAATTCCGCGCGTCTTCCAGAACGACACACCACAGGATAAGAAGGCCATCCAGACGGTACTGAATCAGATCGTCTTTTATCCGCTCAAACAGTTTAATGGCCGCATGAAGACGATCGACTGGATGAACGCGCCCATCATCCAGCCGCCAACGGAAGACAAAGGCAGTGACGAGGGCGGCGGTGAAACGAAGTGGGTGATCCCCGAGAAGTTCTTTGATCAGTTTCCTCAGGTGCTCGATACGGTTGCGCCACTGCCGGGCGAGGAAGCGCTCTATGCGCAGTTCAGATCGTTGATGGAAGTGGCAAACCGCGATCCTGAAATCAAAAAGATACTGGTCTCGACGGCCGTCGACACGGAGCAGCAAGCTATCGCTCCGTTCTTCGAATGGCGGCGCAACGGAGTGCCAGCCGGCAACAACTGGAATCGCTCGACCAACAACGCACAGACGGGGTTCGATTATTTCGACCGCACGGGGACGGCCAAATCGAACATGTTCGATAACAGGCCGAATGAGACGCAGTATTTCTACACGGATTTCGACGCGTCTGGTCAGGCGCTCAACGGCGCGAACACCTATGAAATTACTTTCGCCAAAGGGGAAGAGCCGCCCGTCAACGGTTTCTGGTCGCTGACGCTCTACAACGACAAACATCTCTTCCATGCGAACGACCTGAAGCGCTATTCCCTTGGCACCAAGAACACGAGTCTCAAGCGTAACGCGGATGGTTCGATGACGCTCTACGCTGGAGCGAAATCGCCCGGATCAGATCGCGAGTCAAACTGGCTACCTGCGCCAGCTGGAGCATTCTCGCTATACATACGGGCCTACTGGGAAAAGCAGTCGATCCTCGACGGTTCCTGGAAGCCGCCTCAGATTCGAACGATGGCCTGACGATCGCAACGGATGGCCGTCCCGCTTCCATACCTGTCGATGCGCTGCTCATATTTGAGTTGGCTGATACATCGGCCCGTTTCCCGCTCAGACTCGCAAATACAGTAAAAAAATCACGAGGATTTCTTCAAGACCTTCAGTACCGCAAGACGCCCTCGATTGCGATCGCGCACTTCACGTCGTGCTCGAAGCGCATCCAGCGCCTTCAATAACGACTCGCCGTCAAATCCATTTCGATAGTCGAAATCGACATGTGCAAAAGCGACAATGCCGTCCTCGTCGAGAAGATATGTCGCGGGCACGGGAACAAGAAACAATCCTGACCGTCTTTTTTTAGGAGGTACGTACCCGAGATCGATGTACCGACCGCGTAGCTCCTCGGGCAGATCGAAGGTCAAGCCAAACGCGCGTGCGACGCGGAGATCCGTATCGACGAGTTCGGGAACGGGTAAATGGGCAGATTGATTCAGCGACGCATCCGGCGGAGCAAGCGCAACGGCCTTCGCTCCCGCTGACACAATACGGCCGTGTATCGCGGAGAATCGCGCGAGATTCTCTTCACCGAACGAGCACCACGAACCGCGCAGAAAGTTGAGCACAACGGGACCCGAGCGCAGAAGCTGCTCCAGCATGACCTTGTTGCCAAGCTTGTCGTGCAATGCAAACATCGGCGCCCGAGCACCCGCGCGCAACGCATTGGTTATGGTGGCCGACGCACGGGCCATCGCGATCTCGGCCGACGCATCCGTATCCATGTCCGATATCACCAGCCCTTTTCTCATGATCGATCTATCTCCTGGAAACCGACCGGACACATCACAACCGTGATGCGTGCGGCCGGCTTTTTTCTGTCGGACTCGATCCCGCCCGCGCAGGTGCACGCGGTTAAACTGCCTCTGCACTTTCCTCGTCTTGCACAGCGCCGTTCGCCGCTTGCTGGGCTTCGTATGTCGGAAAGTCCGAGTAGTTCTCCTCGCTTCCACCCCAGAACGCGGCACGCACATACGGCGTGAGCGGCAGATCGTGTGCAAGGCGATAGGGAAGGTCAGGATTCGACGAGAAGTGGCGTCCGAACGCGACCAGATCCGCCACGCCCGAATTGACGATCTCGATTGCGCTTTCGCGGTCAAACCCGCCTGCTGCGATGATGGGGCCTGAGAAGTGTGGGCGCAGATACGCAGCCGCAACGACAGGATGGCCGTGGTGCAACGTGTCGTCGCCTTTGATGCGCGGTTCGATCACGTGGAGGTAGGCAATTCCGTACGCATCCAGCACCTTTGCGACATGGCTGAACGTCGCTTCGGGGTTGCTATCCGACACACCGCCCCATTCGCCCGATGGCGAAATGCGCACGCCGACGCGATCCGCGCCGAACACGGAAATCAACGCTTCAAGTGCTTCGCGCAGAAACCGCACGCGGTTTTCGATCGGACCGCCATATTCATCCGTGCGCCGGTTCGTACCGTCCTGAATGAACTGATCGACAAGATAACCGTTGGCGCCGTGCAACTCGACGCCGTCAAAGCCCGCCTTCTTTGCACGCTCGGCAGCCTGACGAAAGTCTTCAACGATGCCTGCAATCTCGTCGGTCTCCAGCGCACGGTGCGGCGACACAGGAACGAAGCCGTCGGTGGTCAGCGCAACGCCCTCGAACGGTACGACTGAAGGCGCGACCGGGTCGCCGCCGTCGTTGACTTCGACGTGGCTCTGGCGGCCGCCGTGAATCAGCTGCAGGAACGCGCGACCGCCCTTCGCGTGCACTGCGTCGGCGATCGCCTTCCAGCCCGCGTCCTGACCATCGTGGAAGATGCTTGCTGCGCCAAGATACGAACGGGCCTGCCGGGAGACACTCGCCGCTTCGATGATGACGAGGCCGCCTTCCGATGCACGCTGACCGTAGAAGTCCGCCATCATCGGGCTCGGAATATCGTCCGGCTGGATGGTGCGCAGTCGGGTCATCGGAGCAAGTACGACGCGATGATTGAGGTCATATGCGCCGACCTTTCTGGAAGTGAAGAGCCTGGTCATGATGTTTCCTTTGAGAGTTGGGGTTGAGCACCTCAGGGAGCGGTGCGTCACGCGATGCGTTGGGATCCAATGTAGAGAATCCGAGGCGCCTGAAATAGGCCTCTATCAGGATGAGGTCTATTCCGTATCGGGATAAGTCAGCCCGCAGCGCCGAGCTCGTCATCAATGTCGCCTTTCGTTGTCTGCGGTGACGACACGCGCATCCCGACGATCGATTCGGCCGCTGTGCCAGGTCAGCATGAGTGCGCCGAGTACAACGACAGATGCGATCCAGGGTGTGCTCATGAGCCCCATGTGGCTGACGATGGCGCCGCCCGTCCACGCTCCACCCGCCACACCCAGATTGAACGCAGCGATATTCATCCCGGAGGCGATATGGACCGAGTGCGGTGCGAAACGCTCCGCCTGTCTCACGACATAGATCTGCAAGGCCGGCACGTTGCCAAAGGCGACGGCGCCCCAACCGAGCACGACGATCAGGACAAGCGTTTTACTGGTCGCCGTGACGTCGAGGAGCAGCAGCACGCCCGCCAGCAGGGCAAAGATCAGCTTGAGCGCGGTAACGGGTCCGAGCGAATCGGCCAGCCTTCCACCCGCCATGTTTCCAAAGGCCACCGACACGCCGTAGACCAGCAGAACCATGCCGACGACAGGTGGACTGAAACCGGAAATCTGCTCGAGAATCGGCGCGAGATAGGTGAACGCAATCAAGGACCCGCCGTAACCAACCGCCGTCATTGCAAACACCAGCAACAGGCGCGGCTTCAGAAATAACTCAGCTTGCCGGCGGATTGACGCGGGCGGCACATGCGCGATATCGCGCGGTACAAACAACAGCGTGCCCATCATGGCGACGAGGCCAAAGGCCGCGACCACAAGAAAGGTTGCCCGCCATCCAAAGTGTTGACCTATGAGCGTGCCAAGCGGAACCCCCGTCACGAAGGCGACGGTAAGACCGCTGAACATCGTCGCGATTGCGCTGCCCGCCTTCTCTTTAGGTACGACGCTCGTGGCGATGATCGAGCCGACGGAGAAAAAGACCCCGTGTGCAAAGCCGCTTAGCACGCGCGCGACGATAAGCGTTGCGTAGCCCGGTGACTGCCACGCGAGCAGATTCGCGAACGTGAATAACGCCATCAGCGAGATCAACAACGTTTTGCGCGGCACCCGGCCTGTCAACGCGGTGAGCACCGGCGCGCCGACTGCCACACCCAGTGCGTAGAAAGTGACCAGCAAGCCTGCCGACGGCAACGATACCGACAGATCAGCGGAGAGCGTCGGTATCAGCCCGACGATAACGAATTCGGTTGTTCCGATGGCGAATGCACCGATTGTCAGTGCAAGCAGGGCGAGAGGCATGATCGACTCCAGACGTGAAGGCATCCGCGACACCAACACGATGAGAAAAATGAACGTAAGGGATTCAGGCCGACGCACGATGGCCAGGCCGGAACGCATGCCCAGACGAGTGCCAGGCAACGACGAGCCCGATCATCACGAGCGCCAGTAACACCCACGCCATGGCGCCCACGCCGCTGGTGTCGAGCAGGATGCCGCCAATCAGACCGCCGCCTGCGATGGCGCCATTCCAGACGGTCACGATCATCGATTGCGCCGTGTCGGCGCCTTCGCCCGCCGCATCGGCCGATGCCGTCTGGAGAAGCGTCGCTGCGCCGCCAAAGGTCGAGCCCCACGCCGCGACTGCGAAGAACACCACCCACGGCAATGTTCCGTCCAGTGCGAGCGCGGCCGACGCAAGCGCGAACACCGCGAGACTTGCGAGCACGAGTGCGCGAAGCCATCGGTCGATCAGAGCGCCCGTGACCCAGATCCCTGCGATTGCAGCCAGGCCGAAAACCAGCAGCACGGCATCGACGCTCTCGGTCATATGAGCCCGCACGAGGAACGGCGCGATATAGGTGTAAAGGATGTTGTGGGCCAACATCCACGCGAGGATGACGAACAGCACGGGCCGAACGCCCGGTGTCCGGAACACGTCGACGACACTCCGCCCCGCTCCGTCACGTTGTCCGGCAAGCTTGGGCGCCTTCCACATGACCCAGAACACCAGCACGATCGTCAATGCCGACATCACACCAAATGCTGTACGCCAGCCGAGCAACTCTCCCAGCCATGTCCCGGCGGGCACGCCGAGCGCAAGGGCGATGGGCGTGCCGACGAGCGCAATGGCCATCGCGCGGCCCTGCAGATGCGCGGCAACCATGCGGCGCGCGTAGCCCGGTACGAGACCCCACGTCACGCCCGCTGCCACACCCGCCATGAATCGCGCCGCAAGCGTGAGCCAATACCACGACGACAATGCCGTGACCGTGTTGAACACGAAGAACAGTGCGATGGCGAATAACAATACGGTTCGTCTCGACCATGCGCGCGTCGCTGCCGTCACCGGTATCGCGGCCGCGACGGAGCCCAGCGCATAGAGGGTGACCATCTGACCGGCCCATGACTCCGGCACGTTGAGCCCACGACTGATTTCAGGCAGCAGTCCCGCTGGCAGTGTCTCGGTAAGAATGGCGATAAAGCCGGTCATCGCCAGTGCGAGCAGACCGGCAACAGGTAACGAGTCAGCGGGCGTAGTCCGCACACCCGCGTCAATCTCACAGACAGGAAGTTGGGTAGACATGATCGGAATCCTCGATAAATGCGCGAGCGCCAGACGAAATGTCGTGCACCCGGTTTCGAGTCGAATGTATCTGCGCGTACCCGCTCGAACTAGACGCAGGCGCGGATAGGCTTCATTCCAGATCGGAGGGAAGTGACACGACAGGATGTGCGGATGGCGCACGTGGCGCTAATGCAAACGCACCGGCAGGCGCATTGCTTTTGTCAGCGATACGGATCGGGTTGACGGGCTTACAAGGGGGGATGTGTACGACATCGCCGACAGGTCACCGCCTGGCGGGAACGAACGCTGCGCGCGCTCTGCGGGCAAGCGAAGCGATGCGAGGCTACCCAAAGGCATCTCTCCGCTTCGCCGCCGTCATGAAGTACGGCAAGCACCAATTCAGTGGCGCGTGGCAGTGAGGCGTATCAGACGCTCACCACGATCTTGCCGAACTGGCCATTCTGTTCGAGATAGCGATGTACCTCGACCATGTCGTCGAATTTGAACTCGCGATCGATGACCGGTTTGAGCTTGCCCTGCTCGATTCCTTTGAGGATAAACTCGACGGCAGCTTTTTGCCGCGCTGGGTTGCCGGTGGTTACCCACAGGTTGTGCGCCCGGATGGTTTGCAGTTTGGCAATCATCGGCAGAACGGGTATCTCCGTCGGACCTTGCGCAAGCGCGCCATAAATAAACGCAATGCCCTGGAACGCAAGCACCGAGATCAGTTTAGCGAAGTTCGGGCCACCTACTGGATCGAAGACGACGCGAGCACCGTTACCATCGGTGATGCGCATGATTTCCGCAACAAAGTCCGTTTCGTTCGTGACGATAACGTGAGCTGCGCCGGCATCCAGCAAAGCCTGACGTTTTTCAGCCGTACGCGTCAATGCGATGGGCGTCGCGCCCGCATAGTTGGCGATCTGGATCGCGGCCAGACCCACGCTGCTCGAAGCAGCAGGCACCACGACGAAATCGCCCGTCGTCACCCTGGCGTCTTCGATCAGCGCGCTATATGCCGTGATGAACATCATCCAGACGGACGCGGCTTCCGTGTATGACAGCGACTTCGGATGTGCGACAACGGCGTGCTCGGGAACAATGACGACTTCCCCGTATGTTCCGTACTGGTTAAACGAAAACGATGGAATGACGTTGACCTCGTCACCAGGTGCGATGCCCTCGACGCCCGGTCCGACAGCATCGACGATACCGGCCGCTTCGTACCCTAGTCCTGCTGGAAACGTAACGGGTTCGATGTAGTCATCACGCCGCCACATCGCCTCCGCGCGGTTGATGCCGATGGCCTTCACCTTGATGCGAACTTCGTTGGCGAGTGGTTCGCGTACGGGGACATCGACGAATTCAAGAACGTCGGGACCACCTGCGGAGGAAAACTGAATAATGCGAGGCATGGCTATCTCTTGAGTAAAGAAAAAAGTGGTGTGCGGGCTATTCTTTCGGAGTGGCGTCGTAGGCCGGGAAGTCCGAGTAGTGCCGTTCGGTGCCACCCCAGAAGGCTGCCCGCACATACGGAGTCAGCGGAAGCTTGTGTTTGAGCCGATAAGGCAGATCGGGGTTCGAACTGAAGTACCGACCAAACGCAACGAGGTCGGCATCGCCCGAAGCAACGACAGCCTCAGCGCTGTCGCCGTCGAAGCCGCCTGCAGCAATGATCGGACCTGAGAAATATCGGCGCAGGTACTTCACCGCAACGGGAGGGTGACCTTCATGCAGCGTATCGTCGCCTTTGATGCGTGGTTCAATCACGTGCATATAGGCGATCCTGTAAGAGTCCAGCACCTGTGCGACGTGACTGAACGTCGCTTCGGGATCGCTGTCGGAAATGCCACCCCATTCGCCCGAGGGCGAAATGCGTACGCCAACACGATCCGCACCGAAGACCGAGATCAGCGCTTCGACTGCTTCGCGCAGAAAGCGCACACGGTTTTCGATCGGACCGCCATAGGCATCCGTGCGCGTGTTGGTCCCGTCCTGGATGAACTGATCAACCAGGTAACCGTTCGCGCCGTGAAGCTCAACACCATCGAATCCCGCGTCTTTGGCCCGCTGCGCAGCCACGCGAAATTCCTCGATGATGCCGGGTATCTCTTCCAGGCCGAGCGCGCGATGAGGCGACACGGGCACGAAGCCATCCTTCGTGAGCGCCACGCCCTCGAACGGAACAACGGAAGGCGCCACAGGATCGACGCCGCCCGTCATCTCGACATGACTCTGACGTCCGCCGTGAATCAATTGCATGAAGGCATATCCGCCCTTCGCGTGCACCGCGTCGGCGATCGCTTTCCAGCCTTCGATCTGGCCATCATGAAAGAAACTCGCCGCACCGAGATACGAGCGTGCCACCTTCGAAATGCTCACACCTTCAATCAGCACGAGACCACCTTCGGACGCGCGCTGCCCGTAAAAGTCGGCCATCATCGGGCTCGGGATTTCGTCCGGCAAAATGGTGCGCAGCCGCGTCATGGGCGCAAGCACGATTCGATGTGAAAGCACAAAAGCGCCGACTTGCTTTGGAGTGAACAAGTGAGCCATGGCGTTTCCCCAAGCGATGTGATGAAGGGTGAGATGTGAACGCTGCTTCGGTGTTTCGGACTGTAGTTATTTCTATGCGGATAGATAAGAGGCCGTATTTGCATAGGGCCTATTCCGTAGCGGGATAAATCGCAGGGGTGAATGTCAGTGTCAGGCGCCACGACCTCGAAAAGCTGGCGTCCCGAAGCGCCGCCTTTGACAGACCACCATGTCAGGTGACGATTTACGCACTATCCTTCGTTGTTTCCGTGCGCCTTGGCACGACCTGATACAAGCTGATATTTCCCGGCCGGACGCCGGCGGACAGGTGAGGTACGCTATCGGCACATCCGACAACACACCAGACAGTGTGTGGCTGAAGCCCACACAGGCCGTGCGCCGTTAGCCTTGCGTCGTTCAGGAGAATCCCGATGGACCGCCTTGCAGCATTCGAAATCTATATCCGCGTCGTCGACACAGGCTCGTTTTCAGCGGCGGCAAGACATTTCGACGTGGGTCAACCGGCTGTGTCGAAGGCCGTGGCGCAGCTGGAGGAGTGGCTCGGGGTCAAATTGCTGCTGCGTTCGACGCGCTCATTGACGCCGACCGAGGCAGGCCAGAATTTCTATGCGCGGGCAAAGCGCGCGGTTGAGGAATCGGGCGCTGCTGTGCTTGCTGCGCGAGGTACGGCTGCTGGTCTGACAGGCAAACTCCGCGTGTCGGCAGCGGTCTGCTTCGCGAGGCTTCACATCGTTCCAAAGTTGCCCAATTTTCTGAACCGGAATCCCGACCTGGACGTCGAACTCGTACTTGACGATCGAAACATCGATCTGGTTGAAGAAGGCGTCGATCTGGCGTTACGGATGGGCGATCTGGCCGACTCCAATATGACCGCTCGTCGGATTGGCGAGGCACGACGGCGAGTGCTCGCTACGCCTGCCTACTTTGAACGATGCGGTGTGCCATCGATGCCCGCAGACCTGCTGAAGCATCACGCGGTAGTCTATACGCGCGACATCAATAGTGGCGAGGACTGGACCTTCCGAAGGGATACTGTAGAACAGTCGATCAAACTCCAGAGTCGCGTCAAGATATCCGCAACGGAGGGACTCCGCGCCGCGGTTTTCTCTGATATAGGGCTTGCGGTTGCATCCGAGTGGGCGTTCGCCCCGGAACTGAAGTCCGGGGTCGTCGTTGCTGTCATGGATGACTGGAACCTGCCGAGCATCGCACTTTCCGCGCTTTATCCGACCGGGCGTATGGCCAGCAGTAAGGCCCGTCAGTTCGCCGCTTTCGTCGAAGAATGTCTCTCGTCCGAATTTGCGCCGACTCTCCTGTCTGCGTAATCAGTCAAGCACTGCCCGAATTCCTGCGTCGCCATCCGCGCGTTGGGATTGAACGGCATTTTGACCTCAGGCAGGTCGATCTCGTGCACGAGGGCTACGATCTCGCGATCGGCGGCGGGTTCGAAATTCTCGCACTAACCGTTGTCTTCATCTTCCGTCTGCGATGGTCGCCCGATCGCGCTGGACGCCATCAATGTGTCCCAAGGTGTTGGTGACGGAAACACTTCCTGTAGAAAGGCAATGAACGCTTTCACGGCCGGATTGCTGCGTCGACTCTCGGGCCACAGTGCGTAGAGATTGAACCGGTCGTAGGCATGCTCGTAAAGCACGGGGACCAGTTCGCCACGCCTGACGTACGGCGCCGCGATGTAAGTCGCGGAAATGCCGATGCCCGCTCCCGCCACGAGCGCCGTTGCCACAGCGTCGCTGACGTCGAGGATCAAACCGGCTTGCGGCGAGAATTCCATCAGCTTGCCGCCAACGAGGAACGGCCATTGCGCCTCCTGCCCCGTCGCCTGATAGCGGAAGTTCACGCAATCATGATTCAACAGGTCACTGGGATGCTGAGGCTTACCGCGTGCTGCAAGGTAAGCCGGTGAAGCAAACGCGCAGATCCGGTGTGGCGCCAGTTGACGGGCGATCAACCGGGTGTCGCCGGGATTGCCTACCCTGATTGCAGCATCGACGCCCTCTTCTATCAGATCGACGTAGCGGTCACTCAGCCGCACGTCGATGGTGAGCTTCGGGTAACGCCTGCGAAACGTCGGCAGGGCGGGAGCCAGAACGTGAACCCCAACGGGCAAAGGCGCCGTCACTTTTAGCATTCCCGAAGGCTCTGCCCGGGCGGCAGCAACGCCCTGTTCGATGTTCTCGGCTTCTCGAAGCAACCGTTGTGTTCGCTCTAGAAGGTCGCGGCCTTCCGGCGTCAATGTCAGTGAACGGGTCGTCCGGCTGAACAGACGAAGGCCGAAGTGTTGCTCCAGCCGCTGAATGCTCTTGCTGACGGCAGACGGCGAAACCGCCAGCGAGCGCGCCGCGGCCGTGTAACTGCCCAAAGACGCGGCTCGCGCGAACGCGATCAGTCCAGTCAATCTTTCGACGGCTATTTGTTCCATGATGGAACTATTAAACCGACATTCGCCCATATTTTCAAGTGTCGCATCCCCAATTAATCTGTTTTCAACGACGCCGACTGGCGCCACTTCTGGGAGTTGTGACATGAACGATGCAATGCAGCTGGCGGGCAAGAACGTACTGGTCGTAGGAGGAACGTCGGGCATTGGCTTGCAGACGGCCATTCAGGCAAAGCTAGCCGGCGCCAGTGTGACCGTTCTCGGACGCGATGCGGCGACAGCGCAGAAAGTCGCGGCGGCGAACGGCTTCACGGCGTGGAGAGCCGCCGACGTGACGAACGCCGAACAGCTGGAACACGCGGTCCGAGACATCGCGGCAGTGGACCATCTCGTCCTGATGGCGGGTTCGTTCGTCGCTGGAAAGGTGCGAGAGGCCGAGGTCAGTTATCTGCGGCGCGCGTTTGACGAGCGCATCTGGGCGGCGGTTCATGTCATTCGCGCGTTGGGCGACCGGCTAAGCCAAGACGGGTCGGTGACGCTCATCTCCGGCAATCTGGCTGACCGCCCGAACGCCTACGGCACTGCGGTGCTCGCGGCTGCCTCGGCGGCAATGGAAGCTCTGGCTCGCGGGCTCGCTCTCGAACTCGCACCCATTCGCGTCAACACGCTTTCGCCTGGGCCGATCGACACGCCCATCCTTTATAAAGCGCTGGGTGATGCACGCGACTCGTTCGTCGAGGGTCTCAAGGCGACGTTGCCTTTGCACCGGCTCGGTACGTCGCAGGAAGCAGGCGCAGGCGTCGTGTTCCTGATGACGAACGGCTTCATGAACGGCGCCACGCTCAACCTCGATGGCGGCGTGCGCCTCGTCTGACAGGCGATGAACCTGGCTGATTGATCCGTGCAGGCACCCTGCCTCTCGGGGTCGGTCAAATGTTAACTTTATTTCGAACAGGGATCTGTGATGAATACGAAAGTCGTGCCGGTAACAGGTGGTATGTCGGGCATCGGACGGGCGACCGCATTGGCATTCGCGGCGACTGGCGCGGTCGTCGCGGTTTCGGGTCGCAGGGAGGACGCGGGTGCCACGCTCGTGGATGAATTGCGCAAGACGGGAGCTGCCGATGCTCTCTACGTCCAGGCCGACACCCGTTCGGCAGCAGAGATGCAGTCGCTCTTCGAGACGATCGACACGCGCTTCGGCCGGCTCGACGTTGCAGTGAATAACGCAGGGATAGAAGGAAAGTTCTCGTCCGTGGACACTTTCGACATCGAGACGTACCGCAGCGTGTTCGATACCAACGTGCTCGGCGTGCTGATCGGGTTGAAACACGAACTTATCATGATGAAGCGCCAGGGTCACGGCGCCATTGTCAATCTGTCTTCAATAGGTGGCCAAGTTGGTTTCCCCAACAGTTCGATTTACGCTGCAAGCAAGCATGCCGTGGAAGGACTGACGAAGTCCGCAGCCCTGGAGGTTGCTGCCATGGGCATTCGAGTGAACGCCGTTGCGCCCGGACCGACCCAGTCACCGATGTTTGACCGCCTCGCGGATTTCGGCCTGAGCGGCGACGTCCTCGCCGGTATCATTCCGGCCAAACGCGCGGGCAATCCGGAAGAAGTCGCGCAAGCGATTGTGTTCCTCGGCTCTGACAGCGCGAAATTCATCACGGGCCACACCCTGGCCGTCGATGGCGGATACCTGGCGCAGTGAGACGTGCTGGCAGCCGACTGCAAGTAAAGTGAGATGTCGCCGCCTGTAACGCATCCTGGCGTGAAAGGGTCACGCTCGAAGCGCTCGTGTCCAGGGTGCAACCGGCAGCAGCTCATCAGCTGCCGACACCCGCTTTAGAGACGATACCGGCTGGCCTGCGGAGTATCGGACCTTTGTGGCCTGTTATTCAAGTTGCGAGCAAAACAACGACCGCAGGACGTCCGCGCTCGCGTTTGAATCAAATCTTGAAATGACGCGGCGCCTCGGTTTGTGAATCCGGATTGTCGGGTCGGGCTCGCTCAGGGCCAGGGCGACAAAATCAGAAGGGGCTACACTTCTCTAGATCGAGAAGTATGGCTAGCCCCTTGTTTGCAGATGAGAGATTGAATATCGGATTGTCGGCGGCCGACTTTAACCCTTGGCGTATTCGAATTCAGGAAGCTTGCTCAGCGCATCCTTGCTGGCACCATCCAGTATCATTTTCGGTGAGATCTGCTTGAACCGCTGCACCGGGATAGCGACGCGGTGCGCGGCGATGCCGAGAAATCCGCCAACATCAATAATGGCCACGGAAAGTGACCCATCGGGCGCGACAATCATGTCGTCGACCCTTCCTATCTTTTCGTTTTTCTCGTTGTACACGTCGGTGTGGACTAGCTTCGATGCACGCCACCCCTTCGCCACGAGTTGCGTTTGTGTGACGCTCACGCCGAGAGGTACCGCGCCCGCGATCGGTGCCTCGGACTGCTGCCCGATCGCGAGGCCGGCCGGGAACACGGTTGTCGTCACGGCGAACAAAACTGAGAGGATTCTTGTAGCCTTTTCGATTTTTGCATTCATGATGTACTCCCGATGCGCACTAGTAAATGGGGCACCCTGCGCCGCCACTGTTGCTGAGTGCTACCAGCAGCACTTGAGTGATCAGGGTCTGCATAGGCCGAGCGGCAATGGAATCCACCCGTCTTTTCGGCTCGAACCATGGCGAAGCCCTGTAACGACCGTCGCGGCCCGTCAGCGTCGCTGGTGCTCCGATCTCAACCAAAGGTAACTTCATCCACGGCATCAGATTTTGCGCCGATCTGATTGCCCATGACGTCAAGCGTAAGCTCGCCAAGAGCGCGATTCTTTCTCTTTTCTGCCGAGATGTATCAAAAATCTGCAGTGTGACCCGCGCCCGGACCGGTCGTGAAACGCTGTCATGGTTTTAAGAGATGTTGGCGGAACTCCAGTAAGCGCTCGTTGCGCCCAGTAATGCAAAGGCCGGCGAAAATCTCGGTGCCGCAAACGGAACCCTGAAACAATTGATGCCTGCCTTCGAGCCTGGTCAGGACCGTCTTTTGCAGGTTGTGAAGTAGAAATCGTAGTTGAGCACTGCGAACTGATAAGCTTTTGACCAACGATCTCTGACTACGACTAACGACAGATGTGTCACGGGATCGTGCGACTGCGAACGCCCGCTGAGGTGCGCAGAACTGACATTTGACGGTCCGTCAATGTGCACCGACGAACGGCTGGAGTTGCCGATTGGATGAAGTGGCCAACGGCCGCTTATGGACACTCCGGCTCGCAAAAGCTGGATTCAGCTGACTGACCGGGTTGGAGAAGGTCATCTGACCGGAGTGGGTCGGGCCGCGTCTGTCCGCTCATCAAACTCATCGCTGGAAAGCGGCCAGTCGGCAGTGCGGACTCCGAGGGGCTGCGTGTTGACCACTAGCGCGATCCGCTTCCTGCGTCGTGCAACGACGAAGCTCCAGCCGCCCCGAACCGTGTCTCGGCGTAAGGTTCGATTCGCGCTGCCGTTACCGGTTTGCCAATGAAATAACCTTGCGCCGCGTCGCAACCGAGTTCTTTGACGAGGGCGAATTGCGTTTCGGTCTCGATGCCTTCCGCGACTGTTCTCATGCTCAGCGCGCGCGCGAGCGCCACCATTGCTTCGACCATCGCGCGTGCCTGGCGACAGGTCTCCTTGACAGTGAGCTCCTGCACGAACGACTTGTCGATCTTGATGCGATCGACAGGCAGCCGTGTGAGGTATGCGAGGCTGGAATAGCCGGTGCCGAAATCGTCGAGCGAGACGGTCACGCCGAGCCTTCTTACAGCTGAAAGCGCGCGCGACGCGGCCGCGAAGTCGCTCATGACGACCGTCTCCGTCACCTCGATGTCGAGTGCGGAAGCGCATACTCCGGCCGTCTCGGCCGCCTCCGAAACCAGTGCGGCGAGATCGCAGTTCTGGATCGTCGTGGCCGAGAGATTGACGGCGACCTTGAACGGCATGCAGTTCGCCGCCTGCCATTTCGCCGCCTGGCGGAACGCAAGGCGAATGAGCCAGTCGCCCGTCGCCTCGTAGGCCGGCGATTCATGCAGCACGTCGAGAAAGTCGGCCGGCGTGAGCAGCCCCAGTTGCGGATGGTTCCATCGCAGAAGCGCCTCGGCTCCATAGACGCGGCCAGTATGCAGGTCCAGTTGTGGCTGGTAGTGCAGTTCGAACTGGCGCCCGGCGCTCGCACTCTCCAGATCCGCGCGGAGCCGCCGGCGATGCGAGAGGCGCTGCGCATCCTCCTTGCCAAACGACCACACATGCGAACCGCCCGCACGCTTCGCGTGATACATCGCGATGTCCGCGTTGCGCAGCAGCTCGGCTGCATTCGATGCCGAGATGGGGTAGCGCGCCACGCCGATGCTCGCGCCCACCGAGGCCCGCACGCACGGCGTCTGAATTGGCTCGCGCATGCGTATTGTGACGTCGCGCGCGACTCGCGCGGCCTCGCCCTCGGGGGCGTCGACGAGGAAAATGACGAATTCGTCACCACCGATGCGCGAAACACTGGCGCCTTCGGCACACATGGCGGAAAGACGCTCGCCGATGGCACGCAGCACTTCATCGCCCGCCGCGTGGCCAAACGAGTCGTTGATATCCTTGAAGCGGTCAAGGTCGACGAAGAGCAGATCGACGGAAGCGGCCGCGCCTTTGTCGACGAGAATGTTCAGGCGCAGTAGCAGTTCCCGCCGGTTCATGAGGCCGGTCAGCTCGTCATACGTCGCCTGGCGCGACAAGCGTTCGGAGATCGCGCGCGCTTCGGTGACATCGCGGACCAGCACGACGATACCGTCGTCGCTTGGGAACGCCCGCACTTCAAACCAGGCACCGAGCGGCGCGTAGAAGTCAGTCGCGGTGCTGGGCTTACGCGTCTCGGCCGTCTGCCGATAGGCTGCTTCGTAGCTCGACCCGATCAGATCTGGGTATTCGGCCCAGATCTCGCGACCCAGCAGGTCCTCGGACCGACGCTTCAGCAGCCGCCCAGCGGTCCGGTTGATGTTCCGAAACTTCCACTCCCGGTCGATCGTCATGACGCCGTCCGTGATGTGATCGAGTATTTGAAAACTTTCCACGTCCTTGTCCCTTCCTTGATCGACCGGTGCTACGGCCCCAATATGTCTCTTTGATCGCTAACAGTGCGTATCGTAGGAGGAAATTGGCATGTTAGCGAACCGAAAGCGCACCAGGAAGCGGACATTCACGGTGCCGGTTCTCCGGATCCGGCGGTTGTCGTTAACGCAATCACGCATCACGCGCCTCTGGTCGCTCGAACAACTGTCGGGATAAGCCGATCATCGGCACGCCCGCAGCCGAAGAGATTTTCGATGCCGGAATCGACGTGCCCGAACTCGCATTGCCGCCGGAACCAGCTCGAATTCAG
The DNA here is from genome assembly GCF_020177535.1 of Paraburkholderia sp. XV. Classification (NCBI taxonomy): domain Bacteria; kingdom Pseudomonadati; phylum Pseudomonadota; class Betaproteobacteria; order Burkholderiales; family Burkholderiaceae; genus Paraburkholderia; species Paraburkholderia sp. XV. Next base: position 136,873 of record NZ_JAGUUD010000004.1, read on the forward strand.
CCTGATTCCGGCCAACGCAAACACCCTCATTCTTCGCTAATTCCCCGCCGCTACGATGCAGATCGTTCGCTAGTGCAGTCCGTCATCACCGATCCGAAAACATTTCTTTTTTCGTCTGACGCATTCGTCTGAAGGAGATCATCATGTCGCTCGCAGCCATTCTTCACGGCACGCCCATCTGGGTTTGGGTGCTGCTCGCATTCCTGCTCTCGCGCGGGTTCAAGGCCATGAACAGCGGCACCGCGCCGCTTCCCAGACTTGCCATCGTGCCGCTCGTGTTCGCGGTCTGGGGCATTGCGCATCTCGTGACAGACCCGCTGACGGGTTGGGCCGACGCGATCGTCTGGGTGGTTGCCGCGCTGGCGGGTGTCGCGGCGGGCGTGTTCATCGCGAGCCGCACGCGCTTCATCGTCGATCCCGTCGCGAACACGGTGATGCTGCCCGGTTCCATGCTGCCGCTGGCGCTGATCGTCATCACCTTCGCCGCCAAGTTCTGGCTCGGCGTCGAACTGGCGACGGCAACCAGTCTCGCGTCGCTCGGCACGTATATGTTGATCAGCGCAGCCGTATCGGGCGCCGTCGCAGGCATGTTCGCGGGCCGCTTCCTGACGTACTGGCGAGCCATGAGCGCACGCCGCATCGTTCAGGCCTTTTCGCAGGGCGCGTGAGAGGGACCCGCGCACCTCCGTAGCACCCGCGACTCAAAAGAAATATCGCCAAACTTGTTACTCCCGGCATTCGCTTTCGAGGTCCAGACTGTCTCACTGCAAGCAACGCACGATGAACAAGCAACGAAGCCGCGTCTCATCCCCGAGGCGCGGCAACTTGTTCAAATCAGGAGGTCGCAAGCGCCATGGGTACATCGGACGAAAACGGAAGCAACGGTGGACAACGTGCGATGCGCACACCACCCGTCGTATCGCCCCAGCAATGGGAAACAGCACGCGAGCGACTGCTCGTGAAGGAAAAGGCCCACACCCGCGCCCGCGACGCGCTCGCCGCCGAGCGCCGCCGCATGCCGTGGATGGCCGTCGACAAAACCTACGCATTCGAAGGGCCAGCGGGCACGCTCAGTCTGCGCGATCTGTTCGACGGCAGGCGTCAACTGATCGTGTATCGCGCGTTTTACGAACCGGGCGTATTCGGCTGGCCCGAGCATGCGTGCCGCGGCTGCTCGATGGTCGCGGACCAGGTCGCTCATCTCGCCCACCTGAACGCCCGCGACACGACGCTCGTTTTCGTCTCGCGCGCGCCTCAGGCGGACATCGCCCGATTGAAGGCGCGCATGGGCTGGCAGATACCGTGGTTCACGATCACGGATAGTTTCGACACCGACTTCGGCGTTGGCGAATGGCACGGCACGAACGTGTTCTATCGCGACGGCAATGGGATATTCCGCACCTACTTCATCAACAATCGCGGCGACGAGCAGATGGGCGGCACATGGAACTATCTCGACATCACGCCGCTCGGCCGGCAAGAGGTCTGGGAAGATTCGCCCGAAGGCTACCCGCAGACGCCGACCTACAAATGGTGGAACTGGCACGACAGCTATGTCGACGACGCGCCGCCGGACAGGAAGTGGGTCGAGGTATCGGATGCGGGCGAGGCGGCGTTCAGGAACAAGCCCGAGCCGTAAACGCCCCGGCACGTCATTTGTCGATCTGCTTCACCGTGACCACTTCGGGCCGACCCGCCGCTTCGCCATTGCGCAGTTTCACGCGCCAGCTTCCGTATCCGGCAAACGGAAACTGCGCGAACGCGCTTTTGACGAGCCACGGAATGGGATGCAGCGCGTCGGCATTGCGGTCGCGGCTCGTCGCCGTGACCTTGTAGACTTCCTTGCCCGTCGCGGCGTCGAAGAGGCGCAAGGTCATCGAATGCTGATACTCGCGCCCGAAAAGCGGAAAGCCTGGCTTCGCCACGCCATTGCAGGCGGAGTCCGCGCAGTCGCCCTCGATCACGCCGACAGCGGCCGGCCGCGTATCGTAGGCGAGCGAGAGCATGTAACTCGCGCGCTCCGCCGATCGATCGACGAGCCCGTAATTGCCGAGCTCGCTGTGAATCAGCGCTTCGTACTGCTCGCGGGCGGCGCCCGTTTCCTGCGACGGCGTCTGCACGATCGCATAGGTGCGCTCGCCCTGCAGCACGACGGGCGTTCCCGACACCTGAACGTCCGTCGTCACGCCCGCGCATCCCGCCAGACCCGCCACGCCCGCAACAACGATGGCAGCACAACATAGCGTCTTCTTCACGTTCTTCTCGCTTCGATCGAATACAGATTCATGTGCGCCCTGAGCGTTCGAGTTGTTCACGCATTCGTCTCGTCGAGCGCGGGCAGCGTGATCGTGAATGCCGTGCCCCGACCGGGCGCGCTTTCCACATGCACATCGCCGCCATGCCGCATCACGACGGCTTTCACGAACGCCATGCCAAGCCCCGTACCCGTCGCTTCCGGCCGTTCGACTTCGTGAAAGCGTTGAAACCGCTCGAACAGATGCGCCTGGTTTTCGGCCGACATCCCGTAGCCTTCGTCGCGAACCGTGCAGCGCACGCGTGCCGGCCATTCGCCCGACGCGGGCTTCTCCGGCGCGACCGTGCAGGTAATTCGCGTGTCGGGCGGACTATATTTCACCGCGTTGTTCAGGATGTTGACGAGCGCGCGCGTCATCAGCGAGCGGTCCGCGTTGATCCAGTGGCCGTCGCCCTGTTCGTCGTAAGCGGCCTCGAGGCGAATGTGCCTGGCTTGCGCCTGCGGCCACACTTCATCGCTCGCGTCGATCACGAGTTCGACGAGACTCACGGGTTCGAGCGCGTAAGCCTGGGATTCGGCGCGCGCGAGTTGCACGAAATCGTCGGCGAGCATCAAGGCCCGCTGCGCGTATCGCTCGACACGGTTCAACAATTCGCGCAAGCGTTCGGAGTCGGGCGTGCGCGCGCGTTCGAGTTCGACGAGCGCAAGAATCGACGCCTGCGGCGAACGCATGTCGTGCGACAGCAGACGCAGCGCGTCTTCACGCAGCCGTTCGGCCGCGTGCACAGCCGTCACGTCCACCAGACCCGCGATCCATCCGATCACCGCGCCTTGCGCATCGGTGCACTTCGCGTAGCGCAACAGATGATCGCGCTGGCTGCGATCGCGGACCTCGATGCCCCGCTCCATCATCTCCACGAAGGCGATGCGGCCGGGATCGAGCAGCGCGGGCCAATGCGCGCGTCCGAGCGCATCGTCCTCCGCGCGCGAACCGATCGCCTTCACGAACGCGAGTTCGCCGAGCACGTGGCGCAGTTGCTCGCCTTCGGGCGCTGCCGCGCCGAGCCGCTCGCAATACGCCTTCGCCGCGTGGTTCGCAATCAGCACGACACCCTGCACGTCACTGACGAGAATCGGCTCCGGCACGCTATCGAGGCTGCTCCACACGAAGCGCTTCATATCCTGCACGCGGCGCGCCGCCTGCGCCATCAGCGCCATCTGCTGCGCGAGCGCGTCGCCGCGAAACTCGCGGCTGCGTTGCGGCGCTTCGGGCAACAGATGCGGCTCGTCGGCGAGACGCTGCAGTTCCTTGCGCAGATACGACATCGTCATTTCGAGCCGCCGCCAGTTCCAGATCGGATAGACGGCAGCGAGTCCGACGATCGCGGGCACGGGCGACATCCATAGCCGCATGCCGTACAACAGCGCCGCGCTGAGACCCAGCATCGTCGCGCTGAGCACGATCGTCATCAGCAGCGAACGCAGCGGCGACAACACGAGCAGGCCCGCCAGCAGCACACCGAGCGGCACCAGCGACACGACGAACACCCACAGGCCGTTGACGGGATCGATCGCACGGCCCGTCACGAGCGTATCGAGCACGTTCGCGTGAATGTAGACGCCGGGCAGCGGCCCGAGCCGGCCCGACACCGGCGTCGAGAACCGGTCGTAGAGGCCCGATGCCGTCACGCCGATCAGCACGATCTTGCCGCGCAGCATGTCGCGCGGCACGTCGCCCGCGAGCACGCTGGCGAACGACACCTTGGGATAGGTCTGCGCGAGCGGGCCGAACGGGATCAGGACGCGTGCCTCGTCATTACCGGCGATCGGGGTACGCTCGGGCACATCGGCGGCGGCGCCGTGCGCCAGCTTCACCGTGCCGCCCTTGATCGCGCGCCAGACGGGCACCATCAACTGCGGCCAGCGCAGATGCGCGTCGCCTTCGAACAGCGCGACACTGCGCACGATGCCGTCGGCATCCACTTCCAGATTGATATGGCCAAGTCCCGCAGCCGCGCTCGCGAGCGGCTCGACCGGCTTGACGGCAACGCGCTCGCCGTTGGTATCTTCAGGAGACAGGAGAATCGGCAGATACGTCGGCGTCGCGGCGAGCGCGCGCGCCAGTTGCGCGTCGTCCGGCGCGGGCTCGGTGAAGAGCACGTCGTAGACCACGGCAGCCGGCCCGGCCTTCGCGATTTCGTCGAGCAGTTGCGCATGCACGGCGCGCGGCCAGGGCCAGCGGCCGAGCCGTGCAATGCTCGCATTGTCGATTTCGACGACGGCGATATCGGGCAGCACCGGTTGCGCGTGCAACCGCAGGAAGCCGTCGTAGACGAGATGGTCGACGCTCGCCGTCAGCCTGCCGGGCGAGCCGGCCAGAATCACCAGGACGCCGAGGCAGCCAATGCACAGCCATTCGAAAAGAAAGCGGCGCCCGACTGGCCGCCCAAGACGTATGCGCGGATCGAAACTCATGCGCGGGCCGCTGGTGGTCATCACCGTGCCAGTGTAAATGAGCGGATCGCGCTGCCCTTCTGATATAGCCGGCCGTTGTCGAACTGCTCCGCGATCACGGTCCAGTAGTAGATGCCGGGCGGCAGATCGGAGACGGCGATCTGCCCCGTCGCGAGATCCGTGCGATCGACGAGCGGCTCGCGCAGATCGGCTGTCGTTGCCAGAACGAAGCGGAAGCGCGTTTCGACACCCGTGCGGCTGGCGAGCCAGCGGAACTCGAAGTCGCGGCTGCCGCCACGCGGCCCGGCTGAAACATCGAGTCCAAACTGGCGACGCTCGAACGCATAGATATGCGGCAGACCTTCGAGGCCCATGCCGTCGATCGACGAAATTCGCACGAAGTAGTTGCCGTCGGGCAAATCGCCGAACGTTGCGTGCGGCATGTTCACGCGCTGGTCGCGGATCAGGTCGAACAGGTCCGCGTCGCGCGCGATCTGCACGCGGTACGCGCGTGCCTTCGCGTCGGGCGCGAGGTCGAACGCGACGTCCTGTTCGTCTTGCACCTTGCCCGGGTTCAACAGTGCGGGCGCGGGCAGCAAGGCCACCGGCCCGCCGACGCCGCCCGTCGAGCGCGTGACGCTGCCGAATTGCGCGCCGATGAGTTGCGTCGATGCCCGTAACGGCACGCCCGGCGCACGCGGCGCCATGCGCGCCGCATCGACACCGACCGCGCCGTCGAGCACGGCGACGGCTGTCGACTGTTCGTCGCCGTCGTAGCTCACGCGAAAGCGCGTGCCGCGCACGCCCGCCACCACCGACGGCGAGCGGATCTGGAAGCGGTCGTCTTTTTTGGTCGCGTGGTTGACCTCGCTGTCGACCTCGCCCCGCTTCAGGTCGATCACGCGATCTTTCGCGCCCGTCAGCACGGTCTGCCGCAGCGCGCCGATTTCGATCGTGCTGTCCTGAGGCACGGACACATGCGAGCCGTCGTCGAGTTCCAGCGTGACGAAGCCGTTGTGCCCCGTCTGCACGCGGTCGCCTTCGACCAGCACCATGCCGACCGTGATGGGCGTAAACGGATTCTGTCTGAACGCATGTCCGGCGGGGCCGCTGACGGCGACGACCCGCGCGGGGCGCGACTCCTGCTTCAGCAATGCAACAGGCAAACGCAACTGCACGCCGGGCTGAAGATGCAGCGGATCGGCGACGTGATTCAGCTTGCGCAGCACGGTCCAGTCGCGTGGTTCGCGCAGATAGCGACCGGCCACGTCGTACAGCGTGTCGCCGGGCCCCGTCACGTAGATCGCCGTCGCCGCGGTTTCATGCGCAGCGGATGTCTGCGCGTTCGAACTGGCGGGCAGCAAGCCCGCCGCCGCGACCAGAACCGCGATGATGCCAGGAACGCGCCGCACCGCCCGCGGCGGTTTGCCCGATACAGCCACCGTCACGCATCCCCCTTTTCGATCCGTTCCAGCCGGTAGCCGTAGCCGTAAATGGGAGTCAACCGGTAGCCGTGTTCGGGGCGCAGGCCGAGCTTGGCGCGCAGCATCGAAACGTGGGTGTCCATGGTGCGCGATGGGATGTCGACGTCCTGCCGCCAGATCGCTTCGAGAATATGCGCGCGCGACAGCGGCTGGCTCAGATGCCGGAACAGCAGCAAAGCGAGCTCGAACTCCTTTTGCGTCAGCGTGACGGGCGTGCCGCGCGCGATGACCTGTTTCGATCCCAGCTCGAACTCGAATTCCCCGAAGCTTTCTTTGGTCGCCATCTGGTTGAGTTGATACGCGCGGCGCAGCAGCGATCGCACGCGCGCGAGCAGCACGCCCGATGCGACGGGCTTGACGACGTAGTCGTCGGCGCCTTTGTTCAGCATCGACGCGATGTCCGTTTCGCGGCTGCGGCTCGTCATGAACAGCACGGGCAGACGGTCGGACAGGCTCTGACGCACCCAGTGCAGCACCTCTTCGCCCGACATGTCGGGCACGTTCCAGTCGAGCACCAGCAGGTCGAACGTCTGACGGCGCAGGTGCTTGACGAGCGCGCGGCCTTCGGCGAACGCATGGCAATCGTGCCCATCGACCGCCAGCGACTGGCAGACCAGATCGGCTTGCGCCACGTCATCGTCCAGGACTGCAATTCTCATAGATCCCCGCACGCGAAATCGTTCATCGGGCCAACGGCGTGAGCGCAGGGCTCGCGCCGCGACAGGCGTGGATGCGACGGGCGACCCGTCTGTGGCGCCTAGGCTTGCGCGCCGTTCAAGCTCACCACGTCATCGTCACTGCTTTTTTTCGACCGCAGATGCGCAGTCAGCGCTGCCTCCAGATGAAGCCGCACATGTTCCCACGCGGCATGCGCGTAATCCGGCTCGCGCGCCGCCCATTCCTGAGCGAGGCCGAACACGCGGCGAACCGTCGACGCACAATGCGTCAGCCCCGCATTGCCGCCAGCGGCGGAATCGCGCAGCCACTCGGCCAGCCACGGCATTTCGGACGCACACGAATCCGCATACGCCTCGGTCGCCGCGCGAGCGTGCGAATCGGTCGCGGGATCGAGTTCGACTCGCTGCGGATAGCCGCTGCGTCTGCGCCTGTGCTTGCCCGTCTTGAAAGGAATCCGTGTGGTGCCTGGCCTGAAAAACATCCGGTCCCTCGATATGCAACGACGATTCAGATCCACTGCGCCGACTTACCCCGTTTGCCCGCGAATCGCCATCCCGGCATCAACGTTTTTCAACAATTGAGAGCGACAGTATAAAAAGAGGGCGCAATAAAATCATTTAAAGATTGTCAGATCGTGGTGCGCGCCCACTCAGGAGGTGTTGGTTGGTCTCCTCCCGCTGTCCTGCTGCTGCCGTACTTCACCCCGTTCGATTTGTAAATTGGCATGCAAGGCTTTGTAAGCCTCTCATTCACTATTCCGGAAAGGAATGTGAAGCGCCGATTCTCCCTGATTTCTGCCTTTTGAATTCTGACCGGCGTCGATTCAAAACCGTGTCCGTACTATATGAGATTCATTGCTTGAAGACTTTTAGCAATTGTCAAGTCATGAAAGCGCTTGACAGCAAAGACTTTAAAAATGCGCTTCTTGCGGTCAAAACTTCACTAACATTATTTGGCAAACTGGCTCGCGCCGATTTGCCGATGTGCCAGCCGTGCAAGGTGGTATGTGAAAAGGTGCTGCAACTAATCGCAGCTTGAGCAATGCCAGCTGAATTGCGAGGGGTTCATCATGCTGATGTGGATTGCAAACTGGGCAGCACGCCACGCTCCGACTCCCGAAAAACAGGCCGAACGCGCGCTTCATGAATTGCGCATGGAATTGTTCCGCGCGGAACAACAGGTCATGGACGCACAGTTGCGCGCTGAATATTTCCGCGCGCGGCTGCTCTTTCTCGAAGATGTCACACGACAGGGCATTGAAGCGGTTTCTGATCAGCGTAAAGGGCAGCAGGAATTGACGCAGCCATCGCGGCCAGGCCCGAGACTCACTGCCGCGCAGTAGCAGCGAGACGCATGTGATCGCGGCGCACGAAAAAAAAAGCCGCAGCGCTATTGCTGCGGCTTTAACACGCTACTCGCGGTACGGTCACCGCAATTTCATTCTCTGACTTTACGCTGAACGCATCAACATTGAATGGGTGGATTTGACTATCTTTAACAAGGGTCGCCCGATTCGGCTTTCGACTTACGCAGACCGATTCAGGCTCGCCAACGCCTCCCCGCGCTCGACCCGTTCCACCAGCAACGGCGAAGGTTTCCAGAACAGCGGGTCCTGCTTCTCGAACTCACGGATATCGGCGAGCAATGCGGGCAAACCGATCGTATCCGCGTAGTGCATCGGACCGCCGCGATACGCCGGAAAGCCGAAGCCGTTGATCAACGTCACATCGACATCCAGCGGCCGCAACGCGATGCGCTCGTGAATCACGTTCGCGCCCTCGTTGATCATCGCGGCCATGTAGCGACGCACGATCTGCTCGTCGCTGAACGCGCGCGGGGCGACACCCGCGCGCTCGCGCTCCGCGACGATGATCGCTTCCACTTCCGGATCGGGCGTGCCGGCACGCTTGCCTTCGTCATAGCGGTAGAAGCCGCGCCCCGTCTTCTGGCCGAACCAGCCGCGCTCGCAAAGGCGATCGGGAATCTGCACATAGCGCGCGTCGGGATGGCGCGTCGACGCGCGGCGCTTGCGCGTCGCCCAGCCGATGTCGCCGCCAGCAAGATCGATCACCTGATACGGTCCCATCGGAAAGCCAAACTCGCGCACGGCCTTGTCGATCTGATACGGCGACGCGCCGTCCTCCATCAGATGGTCCGCCGCCGCGCGATACACCGCGAGCATCCGGTTGCCGATGAAGCCATCGCACACGCCCGCGCGCACGGGCACCTTGCGCAGCTTCTTCGCCAGATCGAATGCGGTTGCGACGACGTCGGCGCTCACGCGCGCGGGCACGACGACTTCCAGCAGCTTCATGATGTGCGCGGGCGAAAAGAAATGCAGCCCGATCACATCCTGCGGCCGCGACATGCTGGCGGCAATCGCGTCGATGTCGAGATACGAGGTGTTGGTCGCGAGCACCGCGCCTTGCTTGCACACGCGGTCGAGTTCCGCGAACACCGCCTGCTTCACGGCCATGTCTTCGAACACGGCTTCGATCACGATATCGACATCGGCAAGCGCGTCGTATGACGTGCTGCCGACAAAGCGCGCCAGCTTCTTCGCTTTCGCATCGCTGGTGAGGCGTCCTTTCGCGATCAGGCCGTCGTAGACCTTGTCGACGTGCGCGCGGCCGCGAGCCAGCGATTCGTCATCGCGCTCGATCATCGTCACGGGCAAGCCCGCGTCGAGCAGCGCGACGGCGATGCCCGCGCCCATCGTGCCGCCGCCGACCACACCTGCCGACCCGATCGGCCTCGGCTGCGCGCTGCGCGTTTCGGGCGCCTTCTGCACTTCGCGTTCGGCATGGAACGCGTGCACGAGCGCCCCGCGTTGCGGGCTATCGAGGCATTCGAGGAATTGCTTGCGCTCGAAGCGCAAGCCTTCGTCGAAGGGCAAATTCAACGCGGCCTCGACGCAATCGACGATCTTCAGCGGCGACAAAAGCCCGCGTGATTTCTTCGCAGTCTCGGCACGCGCGGCGGCGACGGCGGCCGTAGCCGCCTCCTTGTCGGATAGCGCTTGCGCATCGCGCGTGCGCCGCACGGGTGCCTGTTCGATGAGCAGTTGCTGCACATACGCGAGCCCTTCGGCGAGCACGTCGTCGCTCTGGCCAACGCGATCGACAAGCCCGATCTTCAGCGCCTCCTGCTCGCCGATATGCTTGCCGCTCAGCATCAACGACAAAGCCGCCTCGGCGCCGATCAGCCGCGGCACGCGCTGCGTGCCGCCCGCGCCAGGCAGCAGCCCGAGCAACACCTCGGGCAAGCCCAGCTTCGCGCCCGCGACCGCGATCCGATAGTGCGATGCCAGCGCGATCTCGAGCCCGCCGCCGAGCGCTGCGCCATGAATCGCGACCGCAACGGGCTTGCCGCATGTCTCGATGCGGTTGCACACGTCGGGAAGCGTCGGCATTTGCGGCGGCTTGCCGAATTCGCGGATGTCGGCGCCCGCGATGAAATTGCGGCCCGCGCCGACGATCAGCACCGCGCGCACGGCCGGATTCGCCTCGGCGGCTTCGATCGCCGCGACGAGGCCGCGCCGGACATCTACGCCGAGTGCGTTGACGGGCGGGTTATCGACGGTGACGAGCAGGACGTTGCCGCGTAACTCATGGCTAACGGGCGATTCGGGCACAGCGGCGCTCAGCGTCATACGGTTTGTCTCCTCGTGCAGCGTTCAAACGACATGGCCATCGATTGTCTTGGGGACAACCGGAATTGACAATCGCATGCTCAATTGACAGAGTGTCAAAGAATTTTTGACAGTAGGACCACCGTGGACGTCAATGCGCTAACGCTGCTGGTCGAGATCATCGATGCCGGCAATCTCAGCGAGGCTGCGCGGCGGCTCAAGATGACCCGCGCCAATGTCAGCTACCACCTCAACCAGTTCGAAAAATCGATCGGTCTGCAACTGGTCCGGCGCACGACCCGCCGCGTCGAGCCGACCGAGATCGGGCTGAAGCTCTACGAACATGGCCGCGCGATCCGCAATTCGCTGCTGGCCGCGAAGGAATCGATATCGACGCTCGGCGAGAGCCTGCAAGGCCGCGTGCGCCTGTCGGTGCCGAGCGGCTACGGGCAGCTGGTGATGTCGGCATGGCTGATCGCCTTCAGGCGCGAATATCCCGGCATCGTGCTCGACGTGATGTTCGAGAACCGCGTCGAAGACCTGTTACGCGACGAAGTGGACATTGCCGTGCGCGTGATGTCGGAGCCGCCGCAAAATCTCGTCGCGCGCGACATGGGGCCGGTGAGATGGGTCGCGTGCGCGTCGTCCGCGTATGCCGCGCAGCATGGCATGCCCGTGCAGCTCGACGAGCTTCGCACCGCGCCGATCATTACGTCCGCCGTGGTGGGCCGGCAACTGCGCGTCGCGGCGTATCTGCGCGACGAACGGCATGAGGTGTTGCTGGAGCCCGGTCTCATCTCCGAGAACTTTCTGTTTTTGCGCGACGCGATTCTCGCCGGCCTCGGCGTCGGACTCGTGCCCGACTACGTCGTACACGACGACATCGGGCGCGGCGACGTCGTCACGGCGCTCGACCCGTGGCGGCTCAGCATCTTCGGCACGAACATGTACATGCTGTATATGCCGAATCTTCACCATACGCGCGCGACGTCGCAGTTCATCGAATTCATGCTCGACGAAGCGCGCAAGGCCGGACGCGGCGCGACGCCGGCCCGGCACGCCCCTTTGTAGCGCAATGTATCCGCGGCGGCAGCGGATACATACGCATACACACGCCCGTTTCCACGACACAAGCGAGATACATCCGCACGCTTCAATACGGTCATCGATTGTTTGCCCCCTCACCTACTCAACGGAGCACGCACCATGACGCGTATCGACAACGTACTGTACACAGGCAAGGTTCACACGACGGGCGGCCGCGAAGGTGCCGCGCGCAGTTCGGATGGCCGTCTCGACATCAAACTGTCGACGCCGGGCGGCAATGGCGCGGGCACCAACCCCGAGCAACTGCTCGGCGCAGGCTGGTCGGCATGTTTCATTGGCGCGATGGGCGGCGCTGCGCGCGCGCTGAAGATCTCGCTGCCGGCCGACACCAGCGTCGATGCCGAGATCGATCTCGGCACCACCGACAACGCTTATTTCATTCAGGCACGTCTGAACGTGAGCCTGCCTGGCCTGCCGCGCGATGTGGCCCAGGAAGTGGTCGACCGTGCGCATCAGACCTGCCCGTACTCGAAGGCGACGCGCGGCAATATCGGCGTCACGATCACGCTCGTTTAAGCCGTATGAAGAAGGGCAGTGCGAACACTGCCCTTGTCGCGGTATTGCATATGCAACAAGAGCGTCGACACGATGCCTGGGCCAGAGTCACCCGGAAGATCGCGCAAAGCTGCCTGCTCACCCGCACGCGGCAGATTTCAAGAGTGCTGACCGCGATCTACGATGAAGCATTGAGGCCGTTTGGCGTCAACGCGTCGCAATTCTCGCTGCTGGTGCAGATCATGGAATTCGGGCCGCTGAGCCGCGCCGCCCTCGGGCGCAAGAACCATCACGACCGCTCGACACTCACGCGCAATCTTCAGCCGTTGGTCGCGCAGGGATGGGTCGTCGAAGGCATGCCTGGCGACGACGGCCGCAGCCGCCCTCTTTCGCTGACGAAGCGAGGCAAGGCCTTGTTGCACGACGCCGCGTCCGCGTGGTCGGCCGCGCAAGCGAAGGCTCAGTCGCTGCTCGGCGAGGCGGGCGCAAACGCGCTGATAGACATCGCAGGCGAATTGCCGGATCGAATCAGCTGATTTTTTGCTCGTTGATGTTGTATGTGCAACACGCAGCACGTTCGGTCCGCGTAGCGCACAGTATCCGCTATGTGCCAGCAGGTATTTGCGCTGGCAAAGGCATCGTTTGGGAGCACACGCGCGCTGCGTCCGCATCGTGCGGCCAATGGCTCGTGCAATCGCGCGGCCATTACCTGGAATCATTGGCGCAAAGCCAGTCGGAGTTCTTATGTCAGACCACTTTCCTCCTCAATCGCCGTCGCGCCGACGCTTCGTCGGTGCCGCCGCGGCCACGCTTGCAGCAGGTTCGTTGAGCCAGCTTGCATTCGCACAAACGAATCAGGCCATCACTTCAGTCGCGCAGCCGAATGGCGGCGACAAGACGGCGATTCGTCCGCTTCGTGTGCACGTGCCCGACGCGCAACTGATCGATTTGCGTCGACGTATCAAGGCGACGCGATGGCCCGAGCGCGAAACGGTTGCCGACAACACGCAAGGTGTGCAGCTCGCGATGATGCAGGAACTCGCGCGCCATTGGGCCAGCGGCTACGACTGGCGCAAGTGCGAAGCCAAGCTGAATGCGCTGCCGAACTTCATGACCGAGATCGACGGACTGGATATTCATTTCATCCACGTGCGCTCGAAGCACGACAACGCGATGCCGCTGATCGTCACGCACGGCTGGCCCGGCTCGGTAATCGAGCAGTTCAAGATCATCGATCCGCTGACCAACCCGACCGCCTATGGCGCGAGCGCGTCGGATGCGTTTCATCTGGTCATTCCGTCGTTGCCGGGCTATGGCTTGTCCGGCAAGCCCACCACGACGGGCTGGGGGCCGGAGCGCACGGCGCGTGCGTGGGTCGTGCTGATGAAGCGTCTCGGATACGACAAATTCGCGGCGCAAGGCGGCGACCTCGGCGGTGTCGTCGCGAACGTGATGGGCAAGCAGGCGCCGCCCGGGTTGCTGGGCATCCACGTCAACTTTCCGGCGACCATTCCGCCCGAGATCGCCAAGGCGCTTCAGGCGGGCGACCCGCCCCCGTCCGGCCTGTCGGAAGATGAAAAGCATGCATACGACCAGTTGAGCAGCGCGGCCAAAAAGCGGCGCGCCTACGCGCTGGAGATGGGAACGCGCCCGCAAACGCTTTATGGCATCTCGGACTCGCCGATCGGCTTGGCCAGTTGGCTGCTCGATCACGGCGACGGCTACGAGCAGCCGGCAGCGGCGCTCACTTCTGCCGTATTCGGGCGGGCCGTCAATGGCGAGTCGTCAGGCGCGCTCACGCTCGACGACGTGCTCGACGACATCACGCTTTACTGGCTCACGAACACGGGTATCTCAGCGGCGCGCTTTTATTGGGAGTCGCATTTCAACTTCCTCGCCGCCGCCGATGTGTCCGTTCCCGCCGCCGTCAGCGTCTTTCCTCGCGAGAACTATCAGGCGCCGCGTAGCTGGACCGAGCGCGCGTATCACAACCTCATTTACTACAACCGGCTCGACAAGGGCGGGCATTTCGCGGCATGGGAACAGCCGCAATTGTTTGCCGAGGAAGTGCGGGCGGGCTTGAGGCCGTTGCGCGGATAGCGTGCTGGGCGGGGGAGCCGTCACTCCCCCTCTGCGCGACTCCGCCTCGCCCCATCGACCAGCGCGCGGATCGCCCAGCGCTTCACTTTGCGGGCCCGCGCGTCGTCGAGTTGCAGCACGTCTTTGAACACCACCATCGCCTCGGTGCCGATCACCAGTGCGAGCGCTTGCGTCAAGGTTTCGAACGCGGCGGGCTTGAACTGATCCTGGACCGGCTCCAGCGCCGCCTCGATCAATGCAGTCCGCCGATTCTGCCGCAGCGGAATTTCACCGTCGGTATCGCCCTTCGCCACGCGCTCCAGCGAATGCGCGAGCATCATGCGCAGCGGCGCTTCGTTGGCGAGGATCATGTCGTGAAGCGCCGTATCGACGCGCGTGAGCCGCGCCACGGGATCATCCGACGCGCGCGGGCCGAACAGCGCCGACGCATCCGGCGTCGCGACGTCGAGCGACGCTTCCAGCAGCAGCGCATCCATGCTCGGAAAATGGCGATATGCGGTGGCGCGCGACACCATCGCTTCTTCGGCGATCTCTTCGAGACCCGGCTTGCGCCCCTGCTTCATCAACCGAGAAGCCGCCTGCAACAAGTCCTTGCGCGTGCGCCGCTTCTGGTTCTCGCGCCCGCTGACCGTGATGTCGGCCATATCAGGATTGCGGCAACTGCCGGATGATCGCCGCGAGATCGACCCATACGTTCTCGCGCGCGATCTGCCCGCTTTCCGCGAACTCGAGCACATGCAGCATGCGGAATTCCAGCGGACGCCCGCGCCCTTCGAGTCCGAATGGCCGCCCCGGCGCCTTGCCGCGCCACAGCGATTCATCGACGACGAAACCGTCTCCGTGCAGACGCCGCAAACACTCCACCCGGCTCTCCGACAG
Organism: Paraburkholderia sp. XV; assembly: GCF_020177535.1. Classification (NCBI taxonomy): domain Bacteria; kingdom Pseudomonadati; phylum Pseudomonadota; class Betaproteobacteria; order Burkholderiales; family Burkholderiaceae; genus Paraburkholderia; species Paraburkholderia sp. XV. The sequence goes on from NZ_JAGUUD010000004.1 coordinate 151,955, forward strand.
ATCCGCGAATAGCGCCTCGTAGAAAGGCCGCACTTCGTCGCGCCCACGCACCGGCCCCGCAGGCCATCCGACCACGTCATGCTCGACGTCCGGCGCGAGCGTGGCGAGCACGCCTTCGACGTCGTCGCGTCTCTCGAAACCGAAATGCTCTTCGATCTTCCCGTCCATCTGCACAGGCGTCAGCGTCATGATTGGCTCCTCGCGATTACGTTCGCACTGGTTGTCAATTCATTTTAGTGAGACTCTTGTCTCATTACAAGATCGTAATGTAGCTTCGGCCTCAGGTAGAATTTCGTCCGGCATCGACACTATGATCGAGTGCGGTCCAGGCAGTCTTCCTGCAATCGGAATCACCTCATTCAGGTTCATCCACAGCCTTGAAGATCGAGCATCCGACCGACGGCCCGCCCCGGCTCCCGTGGGCTCACGACTACTTCAGCACCGCCAGCGAGTCGCCGCAGCAGCAATTGCTCGCGTGGCGGCATCGCATCGGTCATATCCTGGATGTGCCCGTTGCAAGGAGTCAGCGGGAAAGCGGCTTTCAGGGGAGCATCGACAGTTATCGCGTCGCGGATCTCGCCTTCATGGACTGCCGCATCGACGCGGTCCTGCAAACCCGCACGGCCGCGCGAATCTCCACGGACAACGTGCGCCAGTTCGTATTCCATGTGCTCGTCGACGGCCAGATCGAGACGAAGACGGGCTTGTATCCGAAGCACGTTGCCACGCAGCTCAGGCCCGGCATTCTCGCGCTGGACATGGGCCAACCCATGCGCATGGAACGCACCGACTGCCGCTTGCTGGCGATCTTCCTGCCGCGCGGCATGCTCGAATCGGTGCTACCCGAGCCTGAGTCGATTCACGGCAATGTGGTCGAGTACGACTCGCCGCTCGCGCGCCTGATTCCGGGCTATCTCGCCGCGCTGTCCCAAACCGCCCAATCGGCGGATCCTGCCGGTTTCCACGATGCACTGAAAACCTGCACGATGTTGATCGCGGCCGCCTTCGGCAAGCGGTCGGGCCGCACGGGCGGTGCACGCGCGGCCGCGCGTGCCGCCGTGTTCGGCACCCTCCGGCGCTACATCGAAGCGAATCTGCACGAACCCGATCTTTCGCCCGACAGCGTGCTGCTCGCGTCGCAGCTATCGCGCCCGACGCTCTACCGTCTGTTCGAGAGCGAGGGCGGGCTCGCAACGTATATTCGCAACCGGCGGCTGAGCCAGGCAGCGGACGAACTGCGTCGTTACCCGAACAAGGCGGTCGTCGAAATCGCGTATGGACTCGGCTTCAACAGCGCGTCCGATTTCAATCGCGCGTTCCGCCGCGCATTCGATATGTCGCCGCTCGACTACCGGATGTTCGCGCTTTAACCACTCTAACGTCCCGCCACAAACGCTCAACAGGAGAAGTCATGTCGGCTGTGTCGGCATTCAAGCTGGTTCTGCTCTCGCTGATTGCGATCATCGCGCTCGAACTGCTCGCGAAGCGTCTGCGGCTGCCGCCCGCAGCCGCGTTGCTGGTCGGCGGCGCCGCGATGGCGTTCATGCCCGGCCTGCCGCCCGTCGTGCTCGACCCCGACCTCGTACTGATCGTGTTCCTCCCGCCCTTGCTGATGAATGGCGCGTACTTCTTCGTCTGGACCGACTTCAAGCGGCATCTGAAGCCGATTCTGCTGTTCGCAATCGGCGCGGTCGCGTTCACGACGTGGATAGTCGGCGTCGTCGTGCACATCGTCGTGCCAACGCTACCGTGGGCGGCCTGCTTCGCGCTCGGCGCCGTCGTCTCGCCGCCCGACGCCGTCGCGGCGAAAGCGGTGCTCGAACGGCTCTCGCTGCCGCGCCGCCTGATGGTGCTGCTCGAAGGCGAGAGCCTGCTCAACGACGCCGCCGGCCTCGTGCTGTTCCGCTTCGCCGTCGCCGCCGCGCTGACGGGCGCGTTCAGCGCGTCGCATGCCGTGCTGAGCTTCGCGGGGCTGGCGGTGGGCGGCGTGGTGGTCGGTTGCGTGGTCGGCTATGGCGTCGTGTGTCTGCTGCGTCTGCTCGACGACGACTATCTGGTCATCACGACCTCGGTGATCTCCGCGTGGATCAGCTACATCGCGGGCGAATTGCTCGGTGTATCGAGCGTCATTTCGACTGTGACCTGCGGCATGCTGCTCGGCTGGCATCAGCACGAAGTCTTTTCCGCCACCGTGCGAACGCGCGGCACGGCGTTCTGGCAAGTCGTCGTGTTCGTGTTCGAGGCGCTCGTGTTCGTGCTGATCGGACTGTCGCTGCGCGGGGTGATGCAGCGGCTCGGCGGCATCGACAATGCGCTCGCGGCGCTCGGCCCCGCCGCGATGGCAGCCGTGATCACGGTCGTCGTTTCGCGCTGCGTGTGGACCTTCGCGCTCGAATTGGTCAACGCAGTACTGCACCGCCTGTCGCGCCGCGCGGCACCGCCTGCCGACTGGCGCTCCGCTGCCGTGGTGAGCTGGGCGGGCATGCGCGGCGTCGTAACGCTGGCGATCGCTCTTTCGCTGCCTGAAACAATGCCGGGCCGCGATCTGATTCTGTTCTCCGCGTTCGTCGTCATCCTGTTTACGGTGCTGCTGCAAGGCACGACGATCGGACTCCTGATCCGGCTCGTCAATCCCGCCAGCGATGCACACACATCGGCCCATCTGAACGAGATGCAGGCCTGGGCGCGGCTGGAGGCGGCGCAACTGGATGCGATCAAGCCGCTCGTCTACGCGCCGGACGGCAGCGTGCTGCATCCGCGACTGCTCGAACAGTACAGCTATCGCGCGCGTTTGACCGAGGAGTTCCAGCACGCGCCGAGCTTTCCGCTGGAGGCGCGCAGAGCGCACTACGACGTCATCCTCGCCGCGATCGCCGCAGGCCGCGCTGAACTGTTGCGCCTGCATCGGAGCGGTCTGATTCACGATGATCTGCTGCACGCGATCGAACACGATCTCGACCTGCAGGAAATCTCATCCCGCCACGCCCGAGGCTAGACGCGGCACGCGCATGCGGCACCGGCGCGCGGTCGGCTCAAGTAATGACCTGACTTGCCGATATGCAATTGAGGTACCGCCTCGCCCGATTTCCTAGCCGCCGTCAGGGCCCGATATGCGTGTCGCACTCGCCGCAAGCGTCTCTTTACAGGTTTCGACCGCAACGTCACGTCATGAAAACGGGCCCTTGATTCACGGCAATCGTTTGCCGTTCGCCGCCTCGTTCATTCCGTCGCTCAAACAGCCATGCTCTTCGATCCGAAGGGCCGCTCGCGCTCGCGCTGGCGTTCGCTGCGAAGCGCACGCGCAAGCGTTCATGGCGACGCGGCCGGTTTTCTCGCGAAGCAGGTTGCGACGGCGTTGCCTCCGACAAGCGACCGCTCGCGACTAGGTGCCGCCGATCCACTCCGAAACTGAAAGCGATTCTCACGTGCGACGACTTGCGCTTGCCTCCCTGCTATCTGGCCTGGTGACTTTGATTTTTTTGTCGTTGTACGGTTGTCACCAGAAGGATTCTGCTTCGCCGGGCGCGTCCGCGCCGGCGAAGACGATCATTACCGCGCTGATCTGGGCGCCTGACTGGCCGGAACAGATGCTCCAGATCGCCGCCGAGTTCAGCAAGGAAAATCCGGACATCGGCGTGAACGTGCAGTTCATGGTCGGCAATTCGGTCGAGGCGAACATCAAGCCGCGAATCGCGTCGGGCAATCTGCCGGATCTCGTCAGTGTGAACCCGAATGCGTACTCGGCTGAACTGGCAGACCAGCACATCCTCGCCGACGTCAGCCAGACGGCAGCGTGGAGCAACATGATGGCCCCGTTGAAGGGTGACTGGACGAGCCGCCAGTCGAAAGCATTCGGCATTTCCGGCGGTGTCGCAACGGTGCTGATGTACTACAACGAAGAGATGTTCGCGAAGGCGGGAATCAGGACACTGCCGACCAACTTTCGCGAGTTCCTCGCGGTTTGCGAGCAACTCAAGCGCGCGGGTTTCACGCCTGTCATGTGGAACGGCGGCTTTCCCAACATGCTGGGCAATGGACCCTTCAGCTCCGGCTTCGCGAACAACGTGGTGGCGCGCGACCCCGCGTGGAAGAAGAAAATCGACGATGGCACGCTGAATCTGAACACGCCTGCCGTCGCCGATATCTTTGCCAAAATGGCGCTGCTGCCGGAACGCGGCTACGTGCAGGACGGATTCATGGCGACGGACTACGACGGCGGCATCCGCCTGTTCAAGGAAGGCAAGGTCGCGATGGCGATTCACGGCAGCTGGGCAGCCGGCCTGTTGCTGCACGGCAATCCCTTCCCGACAGGCGTCTTCATTCCGCCATGGAATGCGCCCGGCAAGCGGGTCGTGCCGATTGTCGGCAGCGAAACAGGCTTTGCCGTGTGCGAAACGCCGAACAAGGTTGCCGCCATGCGCTTTCTCGAGTTCATCGCCGCAAAGGGTTTCGCCATTGTCCAGGCGAAGCGCCAGAACATCTCGCCGTTCAAACAGAGCGCGGGCGCGATGGCGGGAGATCCGACGATAGTCGAGTACACGAACGAAGTCAGCCGCTATCCCGTCACCGCAAGCCCGTACTACTCGGTGCTTCCGTCCAACTCCATCGAGCGCTTGCATCGCTTGATGCAGGATGTCCTGCTGAACAGAATCACGCCCAGGCAGGCGGCCCAGCTGCTGGACGCGTCCGTCAAGAATGAAGCGAAGATGCATTACAAATGAGCTCGATCATCGGGTCACTGCAGCGCGTGCTTGAATACCTGTCGCAGGATCTGCTGCGCCGTGTCGAAATACGTTACCGGCTGATCACCGCGTTTATCCTGCTATCGCTGTTGCCCGTGCTCATTTCGGGCTACATATCGTATGCGGAGTCGACGGCGGCCATCAAGGAGAAGGCCGAGATATTCTCGAAAGAGGTCGTCAAGCAGGTCTCGCGGAACGTCGTGCTGCGCATGGAGCAGATCGAAACGGAAAGCAGCCTGCTCGTGCTTTCCGATCAGGTTCAGTCCGCGCTGATGAAGGTCGCGAACGGCAACGCGAAGGAACAGAACGAGGCGCGCCTCGACATGACGCGTCTATTGCTCGATCACTACGGCTCCGTCGATTTCATCAACGAGAAGTATCTGCTCGACACGCACCACCGGGTGATGGACACGCAGGCATTCGCCCAGCTGACGCGCGGCGTGATGCGTTTCGTCAAGCAGGCACCCGATCGCAACGGACGCCCGTATTGGGGCAGTTACGACAACGGCGTCGGACAGCTGAACCTCGGAATGGTGCGCGCCGTTATCGGCAAGAGCAACAACCGGCGTCTCGGCTATCTGGTGCTGGTGATTCGCCCCGAGCATTTCTCGACGATCTTCAACGATGTCGCGTTAGGCACGGGAACGCAAATCTACGTGCTCGACAGCAGCAACAACAAGCTGATCGTGCGCGCCGACGACATGCCCGCCAGCGCGGACGCGACGGCCGAACCCGGCCTGATCGACGGAATCGCGCACAACACCGAGATGCTCGGCCAGCCGAACGGCTTCGTCAGTTTCGAAGGCAAGAATCACGCGGGCTATTTCGCGGCCTACACGCGCATTCCCGGCACGACATGGTTCGTCGTCAGCACGATTCCGGAGAAGAAGCTGACGGCCGAGGCGCAATCCGTGCGCAACCAGATCGTGCTGGTCGGCATTTCGGGCTTTCTGCTGTCGATCTTCTTCGCCTGGTTCATCTCGCACAGCATATCGTCGCCGCTGAAGGATCTCGTGCGGAAAATGCACGACACGGGCAGCGATGCGGGCGCCGAAGAGCAGGCGCTTGCCGAAGATCACGTCGATGCCGGCGGACAGGACGAACTGGGCCGGCTCGCGCAGCGCTTCGAACGAATGCGCGGGGCGATCCGGCAGAAGATCCAGAAGATCAACGAGATCAACGCGTCGCTGGAGCAGACCGTGGTCGCACGCACGGCGGAGCTGGTCAGCCGGGAGCTGGAGTCGCGCACGCTGATCGAGAATTCGCCAGACACGATCACGCGCTACGACCGCGATCTGCGCCGCACCTATGCGAACCCCGCTTTTTGCACGTCGGCGGGACGCACGCTTGACGAAGCGCTCGGCAAGCGGCCTTCGGAAATACCCGGCGGATCGAACGCGCTGATCTACGAGCGAAAGATCAGCGAAGCGATTTCGACGGGAAAAAGCGGGCAATTCGAGCTGCGCTGGGTCAGCAAGGACGGACAGCAACAGTGCTCGCACATTCGCCTCACGCCGGAGATCGATCCGTCGGGCAAGGTCAATTCGGTGCTCGCCGTGGGCCGCGACCTGTCGGACCGGATGGCGTTCGAAGCCGCCATCTGGAAGCAGGCCAACTTCGACACGCTGACGCAACTGCCGAACCGCCAGATGTTCCAGAACCGTCTGGAGCAGGAAGCGAAGATCGCGCAGCGCTCGGGGCACCGGATGGCCTTGATGCTGATCGATCTGGACCGGTTCAAGGAAGTCAACGATTCTCTGGGACACGATACGGGCGACACGCTGCTGATCGAAGCCGCGCGTCGAATCAGGTCGTGCGTGCGCGAAGCGGATACCGTCGCGCGTCTGGGCGGCGACGAGTTCACCGTGATCCTGCCGAATCTCGATCACGTCGGCAGCATCGAGCGGATCGCGCGGACCATCATCGACACACTGTCCGAACCGTTCACGCTCGGCCCGGACGAGGCGTTCATTTCGGCGAGCATCGGCGTCACGCTGTATCCGGACGACGCGAGCGAACTCGACGTCCTCTTCAAGAACGCCGATCAGGCGATGTACGCGGCCAAGAACGCGGGCCGCAACTGCCTCAGCTATTTCACGCAGGATTTGCAGATCGCAGCGGAGAGACGCCTGCGGCTGACCAGCGATCTGCGCGCCGCACTGCCGGGCGATCAGTTCCGGCTCTACTACCAGCCAATCGTCGATCTGACCACAGGCGACATCTACAAGGCCGAAGCGCTGGTCCGCTGGCTGCATCCCGAGCGCGGCATGATCAGCCCGCTGGACTTCATTCCATTGGCCGAAGACACGGGCCTCATCGTGCCGATCGGCGATTGGGTGTTCAGGCAGGCCGTGCAGCAGGCCAAGCATTGGCGCAACCGCTTCCATTCGCCGTTTCAGATCAGCGTCAACGTGTCGCCGGTGCAGATTCGCCAGGACAACCTGGTGTGCTCGCAATGGTCCGAGTATCTGCATCGCGAAGGCATGCCGGGACAGAGCGTTGCCGTCGAGATCACCGAAGGGCTGCTAATGCACGCCGACCTGAAAATCGACGAAAGGCTGATGACGTTCCGCAATGCAGGCATCCGCATTTCGATCGACGACTTCGGCACGGGTTATTCATCGCTGGCGTATCTGAAGCGCTTCGAGATCGACTTTCTGAAGATCGACCGGTCCTTCGTGCAGAACCTCGGCTTCGACGCGGACAATCAGGCGCTCTGCGAGGCGATGGTCGTGCTGGCGCACAAGCTCGGGCTGAAGGTCATTGCCGAAGGCGTGGAAACCGTCGAGCAGCGCGATTTCCTGATGACCGTCGGCTGCGATTTCGCGCAAGGCTTCCTGTACTCGCCGCCGGTTCCGCCCGATCAGTTCGAAGCGCTCGTCTGGCCGCGCGTCGAAGTCAGCCCGGCAAGCAGCTGAGGCGCGCCGCCGGGACGCGCCTCATTGCTGCGGCGCGGGTGCGGCGCGCGGCTTCATGCGCGCCTGCACGGCATCCGCTACCTGCCCGGCAACCTGTTTGATATCGGCCTGCTGGTCGTGGCCCGCCATCACGTAGCGTGCGGCCGCTGCATACGGATTGAGCTTGACGATCGCGCCGGGAACGTGCCCGTCCGCCTGCCCTTCGACTGTTTGATAGAGCGGCGCCGGCGATTCATTGGGCAAGGGATCGATGGCGACCGCCAGTTCGATCTTGCCCTGTCCCGCGCCGAAGCCCACGACGGCGCGCCGCACGCGATTGCCTTCGTCCACGCTCACGAATACGCCGCGCACCAGCCAACCCTGCGCGGGAAGCGGCGCGTCGCCGGGAAGACGGCGTGCGTCGATGCCGTCGCGCTGCAAATCGGCGACGAGCGATTCCGACATCTTCGCGACCAGTTCCTGCGCTTTCTTCTGCGGGTCCTGCTCCGACAGATGCAGCGGCGACAGGCTGCCCGCGAGGCGTCGCGCGCGGCTCAGGCGGCTCTGGTCGGGTGTGATGTCGGCGGCATCGAGTTCGAAGTCCGACACGTAGACGACGGGCGCCGGGGCGCCCGGCGCGCCGCCTTGCTGCGCGAGCGCGACTGACGCGAACGCGAGCGCAAACGCAGACGCGAACACGCCAGGCCAGAGCGCTGCAGCCGGGCATTTCCACCATCGATTGTTCATCGCTGTCTCCTGATCGCGGCCGTCGTGCGGAAACTGTTTGCGCCAGAGACGAATATACGCCGCCCGCCTCCGGGCGGCCGACGCGGGCGCTTCGACGACCCGGCGATGCCCACAGGATTAGGCAAGACTTCCAGAGTTTTCGAACAGCAGAAACGGCCGCTTTGAGCCACACTCCGACACGTTCGCATTACTTCGTCATCGCTGCGCATGCCGCAAGCGCGAACGCGGGCAACCGTGTAAAACCAGAACCCGAACCTACTCGGAGTCATCGATGTCCACCACTTTGATTCTCAACGGCAAGTCCACGACGCTGGACGCCGATCCCAACATGCCGCTGCTCTGGGCCATCCGCGAGGTCGCCGGTCTGCATGGAACGAAGTTCGGCTGCGGCATGGCGCAATGCGGCGCGTGCACCGTTCATCTCGAAGGCCAGCCGATCCGCTCCTGCATCACGCCGCTCGCGGCTGTCGAAGGCCGTCACATCACGACGATCGAAGGCTTGCAGGGCAAGCCGGCCAAGGCCGTGCAGGCCGCCTGGGTAAAGCTGCAAGTGCCGCAGTGCGGCTACTGTCAGTCCGGGCAGATCATGTCGGCCGCCGCGCTGCTCGCGCAAAACGCCAAGCCGTCCGACGCCGATATCGACGCGGCGATGAGCGGCAACATCTGCCGCTGTGCGACCTACACGCGCATTCGCGCGGCGATTCACGACGCCGCCGATTCGATGGGAGCGTAATCGATGACGACCGATATCGTTGACGTTCAGCGCCCGTCGCGGCGCACCTTCCTGAAAGGCGCGGGGACGGCGGCGGCCCTCGCGCTCACCATCGGCTTCGAATGGGCCGGCACGTCGCGGCGCGCCATCGCCGCCCAGCCGCCTGGCGCCACGTTCGCGCCGAACGCGTTCCTGCGCGTCGGCGCCGACGACAGCGTGACCGTGATCGCGAAGCACGTCGAAATGGGCCAGGGCGCGTACACGGGCATCGCGACGATCGTCGCGGAAGAGCTCGACGCGGACTGGTCGCGCGTGCGCGTCGAAAGCGCGCCCGCCGATGCGAAGCGCTACGCGAATCTCGCGTTCGGCACGATCCAGGGCACGGGCGGCAGCTCGGCGATGGCCAACTCGTGGACGCAGTTGCGCGAAGCGGGCGCGACCGCGCGCGTGATGCTGGTCACGGCGGCCGCGCAGCAGTGGAAAGTGCCCGCATCGGAACTGCGCACGGAGCGCGGGGTCGTTTATCACGACGCGAGCGGCAAGCATGCGACGTACGGTTCGCTGTCATCGGCGGCTGCCGCATTGCCCGTGCCGGAAAACGTGGCGCTGAAGGACCCGAAGAACTTCAGGCTGATCGGCAGCCAGGCACCGCGTGTCGACGTCCCGCCCAAAACCGACGGCACCGCTCAGTTCACGCTCGACGTGACGCTGCCCGGCATGCTCGTCGCCGTGATGCAGCGTCCGCCGCTGTTCGGCGCGACGGTGCGCTCGTTCGACGCATCGGCGGCGAAGGCCGTGCCGGGCGTCGTGAACGTGGTGCAGGTGCCGCGCGGCGTCGCTGTCGTGGCAAAGAGCTTCTGGGCCGCGAAGCAGGGCCGCGACGCGCTGAAAGTGGAATGGGACGAGACGCACGCGGAAAAGCGCAGTTCGGCGGACATCATGGCCGAGTACCGAAAGGCCGCCGAACAGCCCGGCCTGCCCGCGCGCACCGAAGGCGATGCGTCGAAGGCGATCCAGGGCGCGGCGCGCAAGCTGTCCGCGAGCTACGAGTTTCCGTACCTCGCACATGCGCCGATGGAACCGCTCGACGCCGTCATCAAGCTGACGGCCAACAGTTGCGAAATCTGGGCGGGCGATCAGTTCCAGACCATCGATCAGGCCAACGCCGCGCGTGTCGCGGGCCTGCAGCCGCAGCAGGTCAGCATCCACACGCTGTATGCGGGCGGCAGCTTCGGCCGGCGCGCGAATCCCGGCTCGGACTATATCGTCGAAGCCGTGTCGATCGCGAAGGCGCTCGGCGCGAACGGCACGCCCGTCAAGCTGCAATGGACGCGCGAAGACGACATCCACGGCGGCCTCTACCGCCCGATGTATTTCCACAAGCTCGAAGCGGGACTGACGCGCGACGGCAAGCTGGTCGGCTGGCAGCATCGGATCGTCGGGCAGTCGATCGTCGCGGGCACGCCGTTCGCCGGGCTGATCAAGAACGGGATCGACGGGACCTCGGTGGAAGGCGCCGCGAACATCGCGTACGCCATTCCGAACATCTCGGTCCAACTGTCGACGATGCAGACGGGCGTGCCCGTGCTGTGGTGGCGGGTGGTCGGCAGCTCGCACACGGCGTTCGCGGTCGAAGCGTTCATCGACGAAGCGGCGCACGCGGCGGGCAAAGACCCTTACACGTTCCGGCGCGATCTGCTCGAACACGAGCCGCGCATGCGGGCCGTGCTCGACCTCGCGGCGCAGAAAGCGGGCTGGAGCAGCGCGCCTCTGCCGCCCGGCAAGGGACGCGGCATTGCCGTCGCGGAAGCGTTCAAGACCTTGGTCGCGCAGGTCGCCGAGGTGTCCGTGGATAAAGACGGCAAGGTCAAGGTCGACCGTGTGGTGTGTGCGGTCGACTGCGGCACGGCGATCAACCCGGATGTGATCGCGGCGCAGATCGAAGGCGGTATCGGCTTCGGGCTGGGCGCAGCGCTGTATGGCGCGATCACGTTGAAGGACGGCCGCGTCGAGCAGAATAATTTCGACGGCTACCGCGTGCTGCGCATCGACGCGATGCCGAAGGTCGAAGTTCACATCGTCGCATCGACGCAGGCGCCGACGGGTATCGGCGAACCGGGTGTCGCGCCCGTCGGCCCCGCTGTCGCGAACGCCATTTTCGCGGCGACGGGCAAACGGGTCTATGCGATGCCGTTCTCGACGGAAAACCTTGCTTGAAGCAAACGATCGCGAGCCGCCTCCGGCAGGCGGCTACGCGATGCGCTGACCGTCGCGGCAGGCAGCGGGCAATGCGCCCGCTGCCTCAACTTCAATTTCCGAAAAATACCGGCTGCGGATTCCCGTCCGTTGTCGCCGCTCTAGGTGAGCCCATTTGCATCGTGCCGCTCGGCGCGACGCCGCCCACGGCCGTGTGTTCCATCGGCTGATCGCCTGCCGAGGCTTTCGCTTCGGCTGCCTGGATGTCGGCGGGATAAGTGGCGTCGTCCGCCACCGGGCGGTAGCCCGCCTGTTCGACGCGTTGCAGGTCTTCACGCACCTGGGCGCGCGTGACCTGGCCCTGGTCGGCCTGAGCGAAGGAAAGTGCCGGCGCAGCTAGCGCACACGCAACGACTACGGCCTGAATCAGTGCTTTCATGATGGTTCACCTGCAAGAGAGTCCTCGACCAGCGCCACATCCTCGCGGGTATGGCCCCAATCCCTTTGCCCGTTGCGGAATGCGCAAAGGCGGGTTGCAAAGGGTTAATGCCATTGTGTGCACGCGCCGCTGACCTAACCCTGTCTCTCAGATGACAAATCGGTCATTTACGAAATCGCGATGCTTCGCGGCCATTTATCCTCTGCGTTAGATGTCGGATTCGTAATGTCACAGTCACTGATCAGTAAGTGCCCCGCCGCCACACTGCGACCTTGTGCATTGCCCGCGCGTGATCCGCGTGCGGGCGTACCGACAGATCATCGTCCAAGGAAACGTCATGTGGATCGTCAAACTGGCCCTGCGGCGGCCTTACACATTTATCGTGCTGGCCGTACTGCTCTTCATCATCGGGCCGCTCGCGATCCTGCGCACGCCGACGGATATCTTTCCGAACATCAATATTCCTGTCGTCAGCATCGTCTGGTCGTATAACGGCTTTTCCGCCGAAGACATGGCGCACCGGATCACCTCGAACTACGAGCGTGCCCTCACGACCGATGTCGACGATATCGAACATATCGAATCGCAATCTTTGAACGGCGTGTCGGTGGTGAAGGTGTTCTTTCATCCGGGCGCCGACATCAACCGCGCGATCGCCGAGGCTGCGTCGAACTCCGCGTCGATTCTGCGCGTGCTGCCGCCAGGCACGCTGCCGCCGAACATCATCTCGTACAACGCATCGACGGTGCCGGTGCTGCAACTGGGCCTGTCGAGCAACACGCTGCCCGAACAGACGCTCTACGATCTCGGCAACAGCTTCATCCGCACACAGCTCGCGACCATTCAAGGCGCGGCCGTGCCGCTGCCATACGGCGGCAAGATCCGCCAGATCATGGTCCAGCTCGATCCGAAAGCGCTGCAGGCCAAGGGCCTCGCGCCCATCGACGTGGTCAACGCCGTCAACGCGCAAAACCTGATTCTGCCCGGCGGCACCGCGAAGATCGGCGCGCGCGAATACAACGTCGAGATGAACGGCAGCACGAACTCGGTCGCCGCGCTCAACGATCTGCCCATCAAGACGGTCAACGGCAGCGTGGTCTATGTGCGCGACGTCGCGCATGTGATCGACGGCTATGCGCCGCAGACCAACATCGTGCGCAGCGACGGCAAGCGCGCGGCGCTCCTGCAAATCGAAAAGACGGGCAGCGCATCGACGCTCACGATCATCCAGCAGGTGAAGGCGATGTTGCCGAAGATCGCCGCCGGCTTGCCGAGCGCGCTGAAGATCACGCCGCTTTCCGATCAGTCGGTGTTCGTGAAGTCCGCGATTTCGGGCGTGGTGCGCGAAGCGCTGATCGCCGCATGTCTGACGGCCGCGATGATCCTGCTGTTTCTCGGCAGCTGGCGCGCGACGCTGATCATCGCAGTGTCGATTCCGCTCGCCGTGCTCACCTCGCTCGTTGCGCTGGCCGCCCTCGGGCAGACCATCAACATCATGACGCTGGGCGGCCTTGCGCTCGCCGTCGGCATACTCGTCGACGACGCGACCGTGGCAATCGAAAACATCACGCATCACCTCGAAAACGGCGAGCCGCTGCACGACGCTATCCTGAACGGCTCGGGCGAGATTGCCGTGCCGACTTTCGTCTCGACGCTGTCGATCTGCATCGTGTTCGTGCCGATGTTTCTGCTTTCGGGCGTCGCGCGCTATCTGTTCGTGCCGCTGGCGGAAGCCGTCGTGTTCGCGATGTGCGCGTCGTACTTCTTCTCGCGCACGCTGATTCCGACGCTCGCGATGTATCTGATGCGCGCGCCTTCGAAGGACGGTCACGCAGCGAAAGGCCCGTTCGCGATCTTTGCGCGCTTTCAGGCCCGTTTCGAGCAGCGCTTCGAAGCACTGCGCCACGGCTATCACAACGTGCTGCAAGGCGCGATCGCGAATCGCCGCCGTTTCATACCGGTGTATCTCGCGCTGTGCTTCGGGTCGCTCGCGCTGATTCCATTCGCGGGACGCGACTTCTTCCCCGCCGTCGATACGGGCGAAATCCGCCTGCATCTGCGCGCGCCAACGGGAACGCGCATCGAGCAGACCGCACGTATCACCGATGAAGTCGAAGCAAAAATTCGCAGCGTGATTCCGAAGACCGAACAGGCAGCCGTGCTCGACAACATCGGCGTGCCCGTGAGCGGCATCAACCTGACGTACGACTCGTCGGACCCGGTCGGTCCCGAAGACGCCGACATCATGATCACGCTGAAGCCCGATCACAAGCCGACTGCACAATACGTCGCGCAGTTGCGCAACGTGCTCGCACAATCGTTTCCGGGCGTGACGTTCGCATTCCTGCCCGCCGATATCGTCAGCCAGATTCTCAACTTCGGCCTGCCCGCGCCTATCGACGTGCAGATCGTCGGCAACAAGCTCGATCAGAACCGCGTCGTCGCCGACAAGCTGCTCGCGCAGATGCGCGGCGTGCGCGGTCTCGTCGATGCACGCATCCAGCAACCCGGCGACGAGCCGACCATCGACGTCAATGTCGATCGCACCAAGGCGATGCAGGCGGGCCTCACGCAGAAAGATGTCGCGCAGAACATGCTGATCGCGCTGTCGGGCAGTTCGCAGACCACGCCGAATTTCTGGCTCGATCCGAAGAACGGCGTCAGCTATCCGTTGCTGGCGGAAGTGCCGCAGTACGACATTCACTCGCTGCAAACGCTGGCCAACATTCCGTTGACGACGAACCAGGTGAGCGTCAACCCGCAGAATCAGCTCGGCACGCTCGGCACGATGTCGCGCACCATGCAGCAGGCCGTCGTGTCGCACTACAACGTGCAGCCCGTGCTCGACATTTTCGCGTCGACGCAGGGGCGCGATCTGGGCGGCGTCGCAACCGACGTGACGAAACTCGTCGATGCCGCGCGTGCGCAATTGCCGCCCGGCTCGTCGATCGTGATTCGCGGACAGGTGCAGTCGATGAACGAGTCGTTCGCGGGTCTCGGCGCCGGTCTCGTGTTCGCGATCGCGCTCGTCTATCTGCTGATGGTCGTGAACTTCCAGTCGTGGCTCGATCCGCTGATCATCATCAGCGGCTTGCCGGGGTCGCTGGCGGGCATCGCGTGGATGCTGTTCGCCACACATACCACGCTCAGCGTCCCCGCGTTGACGGGCACGATTCTGTGCATCGGCATTGCCACGGCCAACAGCATTCTCGTCATCAACACCGCGCGCGAATCGCTCGCCAACGGCATGGCGCCGCTGACCGCCGCGCTCGATGCAGGCTTCAACCGCTTCCGCCCCGTGCTGATGACGGCCCTCGCGATGCTGATCGGCATGCTGCCGATGGCACTCGGACTCGGTGACGGCGGCGAGCAGAACGCCCCGCTCGGCCGCGCGGTGATCGGCGGTCTCGCGATCGGCACGGTGTCGACGCTGTTGTTCGTGCCCGTCGTGTTCGGCATGGTGCATGCGTGGCTCGCGAAGCGCCGCGCCCAGCGTGCCGCCGATTCAGCCGGTTCCGCCGAAGTGACCACACACGCCCAGTAAGGACTTTTCATGACCACGCCCAATCTGCCGACCGGTCACGAGCCATCGGCCCGCACCGACCTCGCGCTGTCCAACGGCGCGCCTTTGCCCCACAAGCGCCGCTTCGTGCTGCCTGTCGCGCTCGCAGCCATCGCTGCCGCGCTGCTCGCAATCGGCATCGTGCCGCGGCTTCATGCCAGCAGCGAGCTGACAAAGCAGGTCGATGCGCAGCGCTATCTGAGCGTCGACGCGTTGACGCCGACGCGCGCGCCTTCATCGCAGGAACTGCTGTTGCCGGGCAATGTGATGCCGTACGCCGACGCATCGATCTACGCGCGCACGAGCGGCTACATCCAGCACTGGTATGCGGATATCGGCACGAAGGTCCAGGCGGGCCAGACACTCGCCGATATCCAGACGCCGGAACTCGACGCGCAGTTGCGTCAGGCGCGCGCCGACGAGGCAAACGCGAAGGCCAACTACAGCTTCGCGGACAGCACCGCGCAGCGCTGGCAAACGATGCTGCAAACGCAGTCGGTGTCGCAACAGGACGCCAACGCGAAGACGAGCGACAGCGCGGCGAAGCTCGCCGCATGGCAAGCGGCGCAAGCGAACGTGGCGCGGCTCTCCGAACTGGTGTCGTATGAAAAAGTGACGGCACCGTTCAACGGCGTGATCACCGCGCGCAAGGTCGACGTCGGCGCGCTGGTGACGGCGGGCGGCTCCCCCGGCATCGCGGCCAACGGCGGCGAGCTGTTTCATATCGAACAGACCGACCGCTTGCGCGTGTATGTCGACGTGCCGCAGAACGACGCGCAGAGCATCGCGCCCGGCACGAAGGTCTATCTGACGACGCAGCAATATCCCGGGCGTCAGTTCGACGCGAGCGTCGCACGCAGCGCCGATTCGATCGACCCCGTGAGCCGCACGCTGCGCGTCGAAGTCGATGTCGATAACCGCGACGGCGCGTTGCTGCCGGGCGCGTATGCGCAGGTTCATCTCGCGCTGGTCGCGGCGCATCCCGCACTCGAAGTGCCCGTCAGCGCCCTGCTGTTCCGGCCCGACGGCGTGACCGTGGCCGTGATCGGCAAGGACGACAAGGTGCAACTGAGGACGGTGACCATCGGTCGCGATTTCGGCACGTATGTCGAGGTTGCAACGGGGCTCGATTCGACCGACCGCGTGATCAACAATCCCGGCGACGCGATCAGCAACGGCGAAACGGTGCGCATCGCGCCAGCGGCGTCGGCGACGTCGGCGACGTCGGCGGCGTCGGCGAAGCACGGTTAAGCACGATAAGAGGCTCATCATGTTCAAATTCCGTGCGTCGCTGGTTCGCAAGTCGGTCGTCATCGCCGTCGCAAGCGCGTTGACGGCGTGTTCGACGCTGCCGCACTATTCGCCGCCGCAAACGGCTGTGCCGGATCATTTCGCGAGCGTGCCGCAGGCGTCGGCGGGATGGACGCTCGCCGCACCCGCCGACGCGCAGTCGCGCGGCCCATGGTGGACACTCTATGGCGACGACGAGCTAAACCATCTCGAAGCGCAGGTCGACGTGTCGAACCAGACCGTGCGCAAAGCCGTCGCGCAACTGGAAGCGGCGCGCGCGATGGTCGACTATCAGCGCGCCGGTTATGCGCCCGTCGTGACGGCGGGCGCATCGGCGCAGCGCTATCGCACGTCACAGAACGTGCAGCACAAATCGCTGGCGGGCAAGACGCAGCCCGACTTTTCCGTCGGACTCGCGGCGAGCTGGGAACCGGATCTGTTCGGCCGCGTGAAGGACGCCACCGTCAATGCGCGCGACAACGCGCAGGCCAGCGAAGCGGATCTGCAATCGGTGCGCCTTGCCGTCGCCGCCGATCTCGCCACCGACTATTTAGATCTGCGCTCGCTCGACCGGCAAAAGAAGCTGCTCGACGATACCGTCACCGCCTACGCGGCCGCGCTGCGCATCCTGCAACAGCAGTTGAACGACGGCGCAATCGATGCATCGGCCGTCGCGCAGGCGCAAACGCAGCTTGAAAGCACGCGCACCCAGGACAGCGATATCGACGTGCAGCGCACGCAGCTTCAGCATGCCATCGCGACGCTGATCGGCCAGCCCGCTTCGTCGTTCTCGCTGCCGCCGAGGGTCGAGACCATCGCGCTGCCGCAGATTCCGGCAGGCGTGCCTTCGCAGTTGCTGGAACGCCGCCCCGACATCGCCGCCGCCGAGCGCCGCGTGGCCGCGGCGAATGCGCAGATCGGCGAAGCGCATGCGGCGTTCTATCCGAATCTGACCTTGTCGGCGACGGCGGGACTCGAAAGCACGTTCTTCGCGCCGTGGCTCACCGCGCCGAGTCTGTTCTGGTCGCTCGGCTCGCAGATCGCGGGCACGCTGTTCGACGGCGGACGGCGCACGGCCGCGCTGAAAGGCGCGAACGCGCAGTATGACGGCGCTGTCGCCGATTACCGCCAAACGGTGCTGGTCGCATTCCAGCAGGTCGAAGACAACCTGTCGTCGCTCGATACGCTCGCGAACGAAGCCGACAGCCAGCAGCGCGCCACGACAGCGGCGGACCTCTCGCTGAAGCTGACGACCAACCGCTTTCAGGCAGGCGCGGTCAATTACCTCGATGTCGTCACGGCGCAGACCATCGCGTTGTCCAACGAGCGCACGGCCGAGCAGATCGACGCGCGGCGTATCGACGCGAGCGTGCAGTTGCTGAAAGCGCTTGGCGGCGGCTGGGACCGTGCCTCGTTGACGGATGCGCGCGCAACGGATTGACAGCCGCTTGCGCACACGTGCCGTGCAAATGCGCTGTCGCGTGTTGTCCCCAACTGCAGCGTGGATGACGGTCGTCGTAATATATGACCGTTCATAACGCAGTGGGGAAATCGTGATGCGCAAGCTGTTGTTGCCGGGAATCGTTTTGACGGGTCTTCTTTTCGCGGGCGGCGCTTGCGCCGATGAAGGCAAGGTCGAGGTGCTGTACGCGGGTTCGCTGGTGAATCTGATGGAACGCAGCGTCGGTCCCGCTTTCGAAAATGAAACCGGTCTGCATTTTCAGGGCTATGCGGCAGGCTCGAACCTGATCGCCAATCAGATCAAGGGCAAGCTGCGACGCGGCGACGTGTTCATCAGCGCGAGCCCGACGGTCAACAACGGCCTGATGGGGGCGGAGAACGGCGATCATCTGTCGTGGTACGTGAATTTTGCCGAGTCGCCGCTGATGATCGGCTACAACCCGCAAAGCCGCTTCGCCGCCGACTTCAAGAAAAAGCGCTGGGATGCAGTGTTGCAGGAGCCGGGTATCCGCATCGGGCGCACCGATCCCAAGCTCGATCCGAAGGGCGCCTTCACGGTTCAGATGATGACGAAGGCGGCTGTGCTCTATCAACAGCCGGACCTCGTCCAGAAGACGCTCGGCGATCCGGAGAACCCGGCGCAGGTGTTGCCCGAAGAGACGCTGGTTGGGCGGCTGCAATCGGGTCAGCTCGACGCAGGGTTCTTCTATTCGACGGAAACCTCCGATCTGAAGATTCCCGCGCTGCGCCCCGCGCCCGAGTTGCAGGCGAAGGCCAGCTACACGCTGACTATCCTCAATGACGCGCCGAATCAGGCGGGCGCCGCGCGCTTCGTCGACTTTCTGCTGAGCGCGTCGGGACGTGCGTTGCTGAAGCAGCATGGCGTCGATATCGTCAAGCCGGTCGTAACGGGCAACGCGCGGGCCGTGCCGTCGTCCGTGCAAGCCGTGCTCGACGCCGCGCAATGACACGCAAGACCGCGCGGCCGCTGCTGTGGCTCGCCTGCCTGCTCGCCGTCTATCTGTGCGCGCCGTTCATCGCGAGCATTCCGCAGGTGGGCCACGCGGACTGGACAGGCGTCGACTGGCGCGGCACATGGTTGGCTGTCGCCGTCTCGGCGGGCAGCGCGAGCATCGCGGCGCTCGTGATCCTGATCGGCGGGGTGCCGCTCGGCTACTGGCTGTCGCGCTCGACGTCGCGCGG
This sequence comes from Paraburkholderia sp. XV, assembly GCF_020177535.1. Lineage (NCBI taxonomy): Bacteria > Pseudomonadati > Pseudomonadota > Betaproteobacteria > Burkholderiales > Burkholderiaceae > Paraburkholderia > Paraburkholderia sp. XV. Next base: position 171,204 of record NZ_JAGUUD010000004.1, read on the forward strand.
TATGGCGTTGCTCGGCTTTGTCGTGCAGTTGCCGCTCGCGCTGCCGCCGCTCACGAGCGGCATTTTGCTGCTGTTTCTGCTCGGGCCGTATAGCTGGCTCGGCCGGCTGACGAACGGCGCCCTCACCGATTCGTTCGCCGGCATCGTGCTCGCCGAGACGTTCGTGGCCGCGCCCTTTCTGATCGTCGCGGCGCGCTCGGCGTTCGCCGCGATCGATCCCGTCTACGAAGACGTCGCGGCGACGCTCGGACACCGCGCGGGGAGCCGATTCTTCCGCGTCATGCTGCCCCTCGCCTGGCCGTCGATCCGCGCCGGTCTGGTGCTCGCGTGGCTGCGCGCGTTCGGCGAATTCGGCGCGACGGTGATGGTTGCCTATCATCCGTATTCGCTGCCTGTGTACACATACGTCGTGTTCGGCGGCCAGGGCTTGCCCGCGATGATGCCGTTGTTGCTGCCGACGCTCGTCATCGCCGTGTTGTGCGCGGCGCTTTCCGTGGCGTGGCGCGACGGTCGTTCGAGCCTGTTCGAGATTGCCGAAAACGGCGATGCGCCGGACCAGGCCGCGCAGGACGACGCGCGCCCTGCTCTGCCGAATCCGCGTCTTGCGTTCGCGCTCAAGCGCCATCTCGGCGCGTTCGATCTCGACATCGAATGGACGCCTTCGACGCGGCGGCTTGCGATCATCGGCCCCTCGGGTTCGGGTAAATCGCTCGCGTTGAAGCTGATCGCGGGGCTCGAAGGCAATCAAGCGGGATTCGTGCGCCTTGGCGAAACGCAACTGGATGCGCTGCCGCCCGAGCAGCGCCACGTCGGTTACGTGCCGCAGGACTATGGGCTGTTTCCGCACATGACGCTGGCGCGGCAACTGTCGTTTCCCGTCGATTCGGACGCCGCGAGTGCGCGTTACTGGGCCGGGCACCTTGGGCTGTCGGCGCTGATGGAGCGCTTGCCGCGCCAGTTGTCGTTCGGTCAGCGGCAGCGCGTCGCGCTGGCGCGCGCGCTTTCGCGGCACAGCCAGCTTCTGTTGTTCGATGAGCCGTTCTCCGCGCTCGACACGCCACGCCGTCGCCGGCTGCAACAGGCACTGCGTGCGTTGCAGCGCGAAATTTCGGCCGTCACCGTGCTCGTCACACACGATCCCGACGAAGCCGCGCTGCTGGCGGATGAAGTGCTCGTCATCGAACGCGGGCGCGTGCTGCAGGCAGGCGCAGTCGATCACGTATTCCGCCGGCCCGCGTCATTGCAGGTCGCGGCGCTGCTTGGCTTGCATAACGTCGGCGAAGGCGCGATACGCGTGCCGGGTTCGATCGAAACCGCGTCGGGGCTGGCCATCGGCACGGCGGACCGCGCCATTCCTGCCGGCCAGCAGGTGATGTGGCGTGTCGCGCCGTCTTCGATTGCGATCGCGGTGGACGGCGCGTACGCCGGGACCATCGATTCCGTCGAGCTACGGCACGGCGATCTGTTCGCGGTCGCGGATATCGGCGGCATGCGCTTCGATATCGCTTGCGACGGCGAACGGGCGCACGTTCCGCAGCGCGGACCCGCGCGCTTTGCCATCGATCCTCGCGGCGTCAGCGTGTGGACGAGCGGCACGGGTGCCGCGCCGGCGGAAAGCGTCTTGCCGGTTGCTTCGCAGCCTTAGCCCGTGCAAGGCGCTCGCGTCAGGTCAACACGACGATCTTGCCATTCGCTTCGTTTCGCTCCATACAGCGATGCGCCTCGACAATCTCATGCAGACGGAACACCTTGCCGATATTGATGCGCAACTGGCCTCGCTCGATCATGCGAATCAGGCGTGCAAAAGGCGTAGTGACGAATTCCTGTGAACCGCCGCTGTAGACGGTCAGCTTCACCGTGCTCGGAATGGCTGCCAGCGGATCGAAATCGTCGAACGTCCAGGCATTGCCGACGATGCCCGTCATGCAGACGGTTCCGTTCGGTCGCACGCAACGCAGCGAGTCCTTCAGGGTCGTCGCCCCGACGAGGTCGATTGCCTTGTCGACGCCCCCGCCAGGCAGCGCCCTGACTTCGTCGGCGATGCTTCCGGAATCGATCACGACTTCGTCGGCGCCGTTTTCCAGCAGAAACGCGACTTTGGACACGTTGCGTGTGGTCGAGATCACGTACGCGCCCGCATGCTTCGCCAGCGCGGCGGCTGCAAGGCCGATGGACGTCGTCCCGCCACGGATCAGCAAGCGGTCTCCGTGTTGCAGCGCGAGCGCTCTCGACAGCGATCCCCAAGCCGTTTGCAGCATCTCGGGCAACGCGCCGAGTGTTTCCCACGGCAGGTTCGCGTCGAACTTCTTGATCTGGCTTGCCGGCACGCACGTGTATTCCGCGTACCCGCCGTCGAACTGACGCCCCATGCCGCCCATCGCCGTGGCCACGACATCATCCTGTTGAAATTCGCCGCCGGGCGCTGCTTCGACGACACCCACCGCTTCGATTCCCAGAATGCGTGGAAAGCTCACGTCCGGTGAAAGCCCACGGCGCGTGAAAAGTTCGGAACGGTTCAGCCCGAATGCCTTGACGCGTATGAGAACCTCGCCGACCTGAGGCACGGGGACCCGGCGTTCTTCGAGTCTCAACACCTCCGGTCCGCCCGGTGCCCGGATCACTGCCGCCGTCATCGTCGCCATCGCTGTCTCCCTTGTGTCGTTCTCCGGATGCCGGTTCGACGCGGCACGGCGTGCACGCCGCGCGCGATGACACATTCGCGGTTATCCGAGGGTTCCTTTCGTTGTGGCGATACTCGACTGATCAACGCGCGGCTTCCATGATGTAGATCATGAAGGCACGCTGTTTTGATGGCGATGCACGTTCGGCGCGAGCAGCGAACGTGCTATATGCCCGCTGCCGAATGACGATATCGCACCTCACGGATGTGACGTCTGGCGGAACGCGTTAGGATCGATGCCATGGCGGGTAATCTTGTCGTATAGCGTTTTGCGCGGCAGGCCCAGCTGTTCGGCAGCCCTGATCACCTGTCCGCCTGCGCTGCGCAGTGCTTCCTCGATATAGCCGCGCTCCGCGCGCACCATCCGCGACGCAAGCGAATCGGCGCCTGCAGGCGGTTGCGGCAAGCCATCATCGAGGCCGAGCGTAAAACGCTCCGCCACGTTCTTCAGCTCGCGGACATTGCCCGGCCAGTCGTGCAGTTGCCAGCGCATCATGTCTTCCGACGTCCAGGCGGGTTCTGGCTTGCCGTAGCGTGCGCACGCCGCCCGCACGAAGTGGGCGAACAGTTCGGGGATATCGTCGGCGCGTTGGCGCAATGGCGGCAGTTCGATCGACACGACGTTGAGCCGGTAGTACAGGTCTGCGCGGAAATGGCCCTGATCGGAGAGCTGTTTGAGGTCCTGCTTGACGGCCGCGATCACGCGCACATCGATCGCCACGGACGTGTTGCTGCCCAGCCTTTCAATACAGCGCTCCTGAAGCGCGCGCAACAGTTTGGCCTGCAACGCGAGCGGCATCGTTTCGAGTTCGTCGAGGAAAAGCGTCCCGCCATTCGCATATTCGAACTTGCCGATTCTTCGTTGCTGCGCGCCTGTGAACGCGCCCGGCTCGTGACCGAAGATCTCGCTTTCGAACACCGCTTCCGGCAACGCCGCGCAGTTCAGCGCCACGAACGGACCGCTGCGGCGGCTCGCCGTGTGCAGCGTTCGTGCCAGCACTTCCTTGCCCGTGCCCGTCTCGCCGACGATCAACACATCGGCGCCCGTCGGTCCGATTGCGTCGATCAGACTGTGGATACGCTGCATCGGCGCAGACCTGCCGAGCAAGGTCCGTTCGCTGCTCAGTTGCGCGCGCAAACTGCGATTCTCGACGACGAGCTTGCGATGCTCCAGCGCCCGGCGCACGGTATCGAGGAGGCGCTCCGAGTGAAACGGCTTTTCGATGAAATCATAGGCACCTGAGCGCATCGCGCCGACCGCCATCGCGACGTCGCCGTGACCGGTTGTCAGGATGACGGGAACGTCGGCGCCGTCGGGACGCGCCTTGATGCTGTCCAGCAATGCAAGTCCGTCGATGCCCGGCAAGCGGACGTCGCTCACGATCACCGCCGGCGGCGCCTGCCTGAGCGCGGCAAGCGCGCTTTCGGCGTCGGCGAATTCACGCACGGCGATGCCTTCCAGCGACAACGCCTGCGTGCAGCCGAGCCGCACGACAGGATCGTCTTCGACCACGTAGACCAGCATGCTGGCGAAGTTATCGGGCGAGTTCATAGCCTGGTTGTGACCTTTTCCGTGACGCGCTGCAATTCGACGACGAAGACCGCGCCGCTCGATCCTGAATCCGTATCGCGGCTGTTTTTTGCTTCCAGGCGACCGCCGAACTCGTCGACGATGGCCTGCGAGATGACGAGACCCAGCCCCAATCCTTTGCCCGACGGCTTGGTCGTATAGAACGGCTCGAACAGCCGCGACATCGTATGCGGTGCGATGCCGGGACCGCTGTCGGCAATACTGATACGCACGCGCGTATCGACGACCTCGGTGGTGACGAGCACTTCGCGCTTCGCTGCGGCGGCCGCGCTTGCGTCGATTGCGTTGGTCAGCAAGTTCACGAAGACCTGCTCGATCCGTATCGGACTGGCGAGCACGACGACGTCACCCGGCACCGACGCCACGCGCACCGACACGCCGGCAGCCTTGCGATGCGATTCGATCAGCGCGAGAGCCTGTTGTAACGATTCGGCGATCGCGACAGGCTCCCTGCTGGTCGCGTCGTTTCTGGCAAACGCTTTGACATGCGAAATGATCTTGCCCATCCGCGCGGCCAGTTCGTTGATGAGCGTCAGGTTTTTCTTCAGATCCTCCGGACGGTCGAGTTCGGTCATGCGGATCGCGTTGCTGGCCAGTGTCATCACGGCCGCGAGCGGCTGATTCAGCTCGTGAGTAATGCCCGCCGCCATCTGGCCAAGCGCCGCGAGCTTGCCGGCCTGAATCGCCGTGTCGCGCGTATCGCGCAGAATGCGGCGCGCGTCGTCGAGTGCGTCGACCTTTTCTTCGAGCGCGGTGTTGGCGCGCGTCAATTCGGCGGTGCGTTCCGCAATCCGTTGTTCGAGATCGCGCTGCGCCTGTTGCAATGCTGCCCGCGCGCGCTGCCGCTCCTCATTCCGGCTGTTGCGCAGGCGCGCGGCCCAAATCAGCGCAAACACGAGAGCCGTTGCCGCGCCGGCGCTGATGGCGGCGAACGTCGCGCTGCGCTCGTCGTCGGCGTCGTCGGTCAGGATCGCGACTTTCCATCCGAGCGGCCCAACGGGGCGGTAATGCACGTGAAACCACTTTGAGCCTTGCCCCGGTGGCGCGACGAATAGCTTGCCGGGACCGGGCGCTTGTTCGGACTGGCTTGGCGCGGCATCGGCGCGCCCGGCTGTTGCAGACCGCACGGAAAGCGCGGCGAGCGCGGCATCGCCGTATTGCTGCGTCTGCTGGAGCGCGCGCCGCGTCGCATCCGAGAGCGGCGCCAGCGCCCGGTAACGCCATGCCGGCACGGACGAGAGAAACGCGACATTGTCCCGATCGACGAACAGCACGATGTCGCCGCTCTTCGCCAATGCGCTCTCGTAGCCATCCAGCGCCGCCTTGATCGCAACGACGCCCACCACCCGTCGCGCCGCGCCCGAGCCCTCGCTGACAGGCACGGCCAGAAAATATCCCGCCTTCTTCGTCGTGTTGCCCACTCCGTAGAAACGTCCCGTGCCACGTTTCATCGCATCGATGAAATAGGGGCGAAATGCATAGTCGAAGCCCACGAAGCTACCCTCTTCGTCCCAATTGCTCGCAGCCAGGGTTTTGCCGCTCATGTCCATCACGTACGCAGCCGACAGGTCGGCATTCGTCTGGACTGCTTTCAGATAGGCGTTCGCCGCCCGCTGCAGCGCGGGATCGCCGGGCTTCGCGAGCAGCCGCGCAAGCACGGGATCGAGCGCGGCAACGCGCGGCAGCGACTCATAGCGGGCCAGTTGCGACTCGAGTGTCAATGCGTAGAGAGACGCGCGTTGCGCGACTTCGGCTGCGTGAGCGCGCGCGTAGTAATGCAGCGCGGCGACGTACGCGAGTCCCGCGGTCGCGATGCAACACGCGAGCACCGCGAGCGCCGTTGCCGCATGCCGTATCCGTCTCACAGGATGCGTTCTCACGATGCCGTGTCCTCGTGAAGACGGACACCATTGGCGATCTTCAGCGGGACGTCAGTCCTTGATGAGCGAGTGCTTGCCGGTGTCGCGCATGCAGAGGTACACCACCAGCGAGCAAAAAATCGCAGCCGTGACATACCAGTAGAAGAGCGGTTCATGTCCTGCCTGTTTGAGCCATAGCGCCAGATATTCAGCGGTGCCGCCAAAGACGGATACGGTCAAAGCATAAGGAAGTCCAACGCCCAACGCACGGATTTCCGCCGGGAACAGTTCCGCCTTGACGACGGCGTTGATCGACGTGTAGCCCGAGACGATCACCAACGCGGCCATGATCAGGAAGAAGGCGACCCACGCATCATGCGTCTGGCTGATGGCCGTCATGATCGGCACGGTGAACAGGGTGCCAAGTACGCCGAACGCGATCAGAACAGGCCGGCGGCCAATGCGGTCGGATATCGATCCGACGATCGGCTGCAGAATGGCGAACAGGAAAAGCGACGCTGCGGACACCAGCGTCGCGTCGTGCTTGCTCATGCCGACCGTGTTCACGAGGAATTTCTGCATGTAGATCGAGTACGTATAGAACGCGATCGTGCCGCCCATCGTCAGTCCGACGACGGTCAATACCGCGCGCGGGTGCTTGCGCAGTTCCGCAAGCGAGCCGCGCCGGTCCTTCTTGTGTTTCGCCTTCTCGAATTCGCCTGTTTCCTCCATCGTCGAGCGTAGGCGCATGGCGGCAAGCGCGGCAGCCGCACCGATGAAAAACGGAATGCGCCAGCCCCAGCTTTCGAGTTGCTGCGTCGTCAGAAGGAACTGTTGCAGGATCACGAGCAGCCCGAGCGCGAGCAGTTGCCCGGCGATCAGCGTCACATACTGGAAGCTCGAATAGAAGCCGCGATCTTTCGCGGTGGCGACCTCGCTCAGATAAGTCGCGGATGTGCCGTACTCACCGCCCACGCTCAAGCCCTGCAGCAGGCGCGCGAGGACCAGCAGCGCGGGCGCGGCCACGCCGATCACCTCATAGCTCGGACACAGCGCAATGATGAGCGAACCGAAACACATCAGCACCACGGAAACCAGCAGCGCCGAACGGCGCCCGTGGCGATCCGCGTAGATACCCATCAGCCAGCCGCCTATCGGCCGCGCAAGAAAGCCGACTGCAAACACAGCCGCCGTGTTCAGCAACTGTGCCGTCTGGTTCCCGGCAGGAAAGAACGACCGCGCGAAGTACAAGGCAAACGCGGAGTACACATACCAGTCGTACCACTCGATCAGGTTGCCGGCGGAGCCGGAGAAGATCGACTTGAGGCGTCGAAGGCGGTCGCTGGATGCGGCGGGTGCGTTTGAGTGGGATTGCGGCTGACGGGCGGGCGCGGCTGCTTCCGTGTAGCTCGGGTCCATAGTGTCTCCTTGGGTTTTATCGGATGCCGCACGACGCGGCGCGCCCGTATTCGCAACTCCGATGCCAGGTTGGACATGCCACGCCGCCCTTCTAACCCATTGTTTTTATTTGATTTTCATGGGGCGCGAACTTTCTTGCGCCGTGGACTGTGCGGATTGCCGGAATCCGGCCGTTTCGCTGTGCGGCCAGCCGCTCAGATGGTCATAGCGATTGATACGGACGCGAGCGCGTGCAAACGCCTTGCATGGATACACACGCGAACCTGCCATTGATTGAGGGTCAGGTATGGCGTTTGCTGCTCCCGCCGGGTTTCCTCGCATCAACTGAACACGTTACGTGTGGCCGCAACGGACCGCGTCCGCGACCCATAACCCAAGACGTCCGTCGACATGACAAAGCTACCGGTCTACGCCAGCCTCGCCTATCTCATTTGCAGCGCGCCAGCCGCCTTGGCGCAAACGCCGTCGCCCCTTGGCGAATGGCAATATTCCGCGGGCATCCCGCTCGAAAAGCTGTTCAAGCCGGACAACCGGCCTGATTGGGAGGTGCGGATCGGCATCGGTTCAACCTTCGAGCCGCGCTATGACGGGTCCGACCGCTATCACACGCTGGTCGGGCCAAGTACCGACATCCGCTACAAAGACCTCGCTTTTCTTTCGACAGGTGAAGGGCTGGGCGTCAATGTGCTGCAGGGCCCGAACTGGCGCGTGAGCGTCGCAGCCGTCTACGATCTGGGCCGGCGCGCGCACGACGATCCTTCGCGTCTAGATGGCATGGGCAATATCAATCCGTCGCCCGAGGTGAAGCTGGCCGGGGAATACGTGATCTCGAAGGAATTTCCGCTGGTGTTTCGTGGGGCGGTGACGCGTAGCTTCGGCGGGTCTAACGGGTGGGTTGCGGACCTCGGCGCGTATATGCCGTTGCCGGGCAGTTCCGAGAGTTTCTTCTGGTTCGCCGGACCGTCGGTGACCTTCGCCGACTCGAAGTATATGAATAGCTGGTTCGGCGTGAATGCGACGCAGGCGGCGAATTCACGCTACTCGCAATACGACGCCAGCGCAGGGCTGAAATCCGCTGGGTTCGGCGTCACGATGATCTGGTTCGTCAACAAGCATTGGTTCGTAACGGCGGATGGCGCGCTCAAACGGATGCTGGGCAGCGCGGCCAACAGCCCTATCACGCAGACGAAGACGAACGGCGTCTGCGACGTGTCGATCAACTATCAGTTTTAGCGGGCTTCTGCCCTAGGGTTCGCGCTTCGAGGGGATGTCGTAGCGCGGACAGCAGATGGTTCGGGGGACTGCCTGCAGCGGCTTTCTTCCCGTTGAATTACCTGGTGATCCTGATGGTTCATCGAATGGCGCCGTGCACGCGACGGTCGCCGAGCGGGTCGAAATAAGTCTTTCTGGCTTTTTTCGACCAGAGAATCCGATCGCCTCTTCGTCGATAAACACGTACGGCACGCCACTATTTACCGTAAATAATAGATTAATCGGCGTAATGTCCCCGCTTGGGGTGAGCGTGGCCGCGATGCGCGCGCGTCTATGATGAATCGGCGCGAATGTCCCCATCTAGGGTGACTACTACGAGAGGTCCTTTAGCAGCGGGGCGTCGGCAGGGGCACACAAGGCTGACGGGGGCGCTTAGAAGCCTTTTCGCGGCGCTGTAGAAGCAAAAATGGCGTCAATGTCCCCATTCCGGGTGGCGTACGTCGCCGTCCTGATCCACGTCCCCTATTGTCCCCAACTGGGGCGCAAGAACCTGACTGGCGACGAACTGGCTGGCACTTATTTACGATAAATACGTGGGCCGTAAAGTCCGAACTTTGTGAGGCTGAGAAAATTGCGTTTTGCAGTCAGAGAGTTAGCTCTGGTTTTTGTTAACGCTTCGAGCTTCCTTGGATCTCCCGGTGCGTCGAATGTTTGGGTTGTATTCGAATTTCTCGATGGAAAACAGCAACCAAATCCGCTGAGATTGTCCCCGGATGGGGTGTATTGAGGTTTGTATACCGTTTGGTTAACAACGTTTACTTCGTTTACACACCTAGGACCCTTATCCAGTAGGGCTTTCCAGACGTAAACGTCCCCGTTTGGGGCGTTAACCGACCCTGGTTGGGGTGCTATTTCCACCTATACGTCCCCGTCTGGGGCGTTTCACGACCCCAAATGCGGCGGAATCGTCCCCGTTTGTGGTGAATCGATCGAAAGAGGTGTGGACAAGTCTCGTCGCGCAACGCAAATTGGGACGTTTCAACTTTCCGGTCGAATAGATGTCCCGTGGGGTGATTGCGCAGTGGGGTCATTTAGCGCACAATCCCGGGCATGCCCAGATCTTCGCCGACTGAGGTTCGTACTGAAAGCGTCAAAAAGCACGTGGCGGCCATCCACACGAGCGGCGAGCTTTCGCTGCTGGAGCGGAAGCTTTCCAACGTGCTGCTACTGCATTCATACGACAACCTTCTGAACACGAGAACGCACCGTCTACCGGTGCGAACGCTCATGCTCGTACTCGGCTGGACCGAAAGCGAAAACACCGAAAAGCTTCGAGAAGCGCTCAGGCAGCTTGCCACCACGGCCGTCGAGTTCAACGTCATGGATGACGGGCGTGAACGTTGGAGCGTCATGCCGATACTCTCTTTCGCGGAAATTCGCGCGGGCGTCTGCTCGTACCGCTACGACGAGGCGTTGGCCGAGAAGCTTTACGATCCGTCCATTTACGCTACCGTGAATCTCGGCGTGCAGCGCAAATTTTCGAAGTCGCATGCGTTGACACTCTATGAGAATTGCCTGCGTTTTCAGAAGGTTGGCTCAACCGGCTGGATCGAATTGCCCGTCCTTCGGAAACTGCTGGGAGCGACCCAGGAGTATTACGACGACTTTCGCCGCCTGAATAGCAAGGTGATTCAGAAGGCCGTCAAGGAGATCAACGACGTCTCAGACATCAACGTCGACGTCGAGTATCAGCGGCTCGGTCGTTCGGTCACGGGTGTGAAGTTTCTGATCCGGCAAGGCGCACAACAGTCGCTTCTTACGCCCGAGACAGAAGACGAGTTCGCGCACGTCCGCGACAGTGAAATTTATCGGAAGCTTCGGGCTCACGGGATTGGCGACAAGCTGGCGCTCAGTTTCGTCATCGAGGATGAGGAGCGAGCCCGTCTGGTCGTGCAGCTGGCGGAAGAGAAAGACCGCAAAGGTCAGATCAAGCGTTCTACGGCCGGTTTCATTCGGACGCTGATCGAGAACAAGGCCGATGTGTCTGAGCCGGAATACGAAAAAGAGAAACGCGAAAAGGCTCAGAAGCAGGCGGCTGCCGTGCGCACGCGCACCCTCGACGCCCGCATGCAGGAATTGCGGATCGACTTCGATCGCCTCCAGTGCGCTGCAGCCGTGAAGGCGCTGACACAGGATGAGAAGCGCGCGTTTGCCCGTCAGTTCGTCGAAGGCGACGGAGCCAAATATGCGCGCGAGTTCCGTCCCGATAGCCCGGGGCTGTTTTCCGGCTCGGTGGGGCGTGTGAATTTCGCGTCGTGGCTGAGAAACCGCGTGCGTCCGGAATTCGACGCGACAAAGTTCGACGGTTGGCTTTCTGAGAATCACCAGGAAGTTTCGTTGCAACGGAATTCATAAAAATCGCGGTTTTCCGTTGAATAAATGGCTTTCTGTCGAGCCATCTGATATAAGCTGACTGTATCGTCTTTTGCGGATCAGCTAATGAACATCACTATTCAAGACATCGTCGATCAGGCCGCGCGCGCGACTGACATCGTCTCGCAGGTTCGGGGTCGCATGCTGGCTCCCAACGCCCGCAAAAACCCTCCCGTTTTCAACGCTTCCCAGCTTGCTGCGCTGTGCGAAGTCGACAAGAGTCAAATCACTTACCGCACGTCGAAAGGGGACCTTCCCCCGGGAACCGTCAACGCGACGGGCTCGCGGCGCGAATTCTCCTTGCTGGAAGCCCGCGAATGGGTACGCGCCTACCGCGGCAACGCGCTGCGACCGGCGAATGCACCGGCCATGACGGTCGCGATCGGTAACTTCAAGGGTGGCGTCAGCAAGACGACTACGGCGATGACGCTAGCGCAGGGCTTGAGTTTGCGCGGTCATCGCGTGCTGGTGATCGACACCGATCCGCAAGGCTCGTTGACCACGTTGTTCGGCATTCTTCCCGATACCGAGGTCGAGGAAGATTCGACGATCACGGCCTTGGCGACAGGAGATCAAACGAGTATCGAATACGCAATCCGCGAGACGTATTGGGATGGCATCGATCTCGTGCCTGCCTCGTCTTCGCTCTTCAACGTCGAGTTCATCCTGCCGAGCCGGCAAATGAAGGAACCGGACTTCGAATTCTGGAACGTGTTGAACACGAGCCTCGAACAGGCGCGCAGCAACTATGACGTGATCATCATCGACACGCCGCCCGCGCTGAGCTACGGCACCGTCAACGCGTTCATGGCCGCCGATGGCCTGATCGTCCCGACGCCGCCGAATGCACTCGACTTTGCCAGCTCGGCGCAATTCTGGACGCTCTTCAGCGATCTCGCGTCGAACCTCACGGCAGAAACGAACACGGACAAGTCGTTCGAGTTCATTCACGTGCTGCTTTCGCGTGTGGACCCTGCCGATGCTGCCGCGGGCGTTGTGCGGGAATGGATCTCGGCTACTTATGCGGAAAAGGTTCTGCCCGTCGAAATTCCGAAGACGGCGGTGACGGCGGCAAGTTCGGCTGAGTTCGGCACCGTATACGATATTTCCCGATACGACGGCAACGCGAAGACGTACCGAAGGGCGCGCGAAGCCTATGACCGGGTGACGGAAATCGTCGAGCAATCCATTGTGGCCTTCTGGGCGAAGTCAGAATAAGGGGAGGAGTAAATGTCGATCAAGGACAGGCTTGCAAAGAAGACGGGTGACTTGATGGTTCCTGCTCCGTCCCAGGACGCGGGGCGTAGTGCATCGCCGCGTACCGCGCCCGGGCAGATGCTGGCGTTTCGCAGCGCGATGCGCGAAAGCTCGGATCGCGTCTCGCAACTGGAAGCGCAGCTTAAGGAATACGACGGCGCCGTCGCGATCCGGGCGCTCGATCCGAAGACTATCCGGGCGTCAAAATGGGCGAACCGCCAGGATTTCGGTGACGAGAGTTTTGCCGAGCTGAAGTCGTTGATCGCCGAGGCGGGCGGCAACACGCAACCGATCAAGGTACGTCCTTCGGGCGACGGTGAAGGATACGAAATTGTGTTCGGGCATCGTCGGCATCGCGCGTGCATGGAACTCGATTTGCCGGTGAACGCGATCGTCGATGGCGAGATCACGGAGCAAGGTCAGTTTGTCCAGATGGATCAGGAGAACCGCGCGCGGAAAAACCTGAGTCCTTGGGAACAGGGGGTCTGGTACAAGCGTGCGCTCGACGACAAGTTGTGGCCGTCGCAGAACGCGATGGCGAAGGCGTGCGGTCTGTCGCAGGGGAATATCTCTAGCGCGCTGCTCGTGGCCGAGCTTCCGGCCGAGGTGGTTGGTGCGTTCCCATCCCCGCACGATATCCAGTTTCAGGCTGCGCGGAAGTTGTCGGTCGCGCTCAAGAAAGCTGCCGACGAGGTCGTCCAGCGGGCGGTCGAGCTTGCTGAGGATTCGTCGCGTACGGCTCCTGAGGTGCTGGCTGCGTTGCTGGCGGCGGCTCGGCCCGCGGCTCCTGTCCGGAAGGAAGAGGAGGTTGGGATCGAGCGGAAGGGAGAACTGCTGGTGATTCGTTTGCGCGCGAGCGGTGTGCCGCAAGATCGCGTGGAAGAGTTGCGGCAGTTGATTACTGGATTTCTTGAGGATGTGCAGTCGGCGGCTGATTGAGGTTTGCGCGGGTGCCCGTCTGGTCGACGGCGGGCACCCGGTCTAATGTGATTTGTTCGTGTTTGGTAGTTGAGTGTTTTCTCTCAGGCGGCGTTCGTTTCTGTGGCGCCGCTTTTCTTTTTGATCATTCGACCAGTCTCTCTCCCCACTCTCCGCGATTTTTCTGACACTGCGCTTCTGGCGGCTGTGCGTTTTTGTGTGGCGTCGCGCGTGGGCTGGCTTCAGGCTCTGGTGATCGTTCGGGGCACCGGGAAGGGATTCTCAGGATCGGGTCCATCACGCGTTGTAGGCGAACCCAGTTGCTGTGTGACCGTGTTCAGTGTGTGCGGTGCCGGTGGCTGTTTGAGGGCGGCGCGGAAATTCTTTGGTGGGTTATTTACGGTAAATAGGGCTGTGCAGGTGACCGGGTGCGTGCTCTCGCGCAATCCTTCGCGTCGCCGCGCGGGAAAGTGCGCACGAGAAGTTTGCCGCGTTCGAAGATCGGCTTAACGGAGGTCGGACAGTGGGGGCTATTTACCGTAAATAACCGGCGCTGGTTGAAGCGGTGAGCGCACTAATCATCGCGTCTGAAAGGTATTTACCGTAAATAGCTGGCCGACGGCTCGCGGAAATGACAAATGGACTTTGGCCGGTTCCGGTGAGGCGTTGCTGCGCGTAGGCGAGTAGTCATGCTCCGAGCGCATCGAGGGTGGCAGACTCCCACACGTTCCCCAAGGTCGAGGACAGGTACTTGGGCGCCGATTGATCGAGCGCGACCTTGTCGCGACGGTGGGTTATCGATGCACCTCGCCGAGCCATATCCGCGCGCGATTATGCAGGTGCGATGGCCGTCGTAGGCTGGTCGATCGACGGCCATCGCGCCTTTGGAAGCTGAGGACTCTGGCCGGCGATCGAGATTCTTCGTCCGGATGTGGCGCGAGAGTCGGCATCTCGAGTGAACCGTGCGTTACCAGTCCACGTACCCCGCAACCGGAGCGTCAATCGTCTCGGATAAATCGTGACGGGTCCGTAGCCACGAAAAGCGCATGGAGCACGTCAGCCGTATCTTTCAAAAACGCGGACGGTCGCCCCGTCTTGGACAAGAAATGAGGACGTGCTCCCACAGTGACACCATGGCTCTTAGCGTGTCACGTGCTAGACCAACGACCGCTGTCCTGTGGTGATCGAATGCAGTTTCGTCGTTCCATGTGTATGGTCAGTCCACGGCATTAATAAGCCCGGGTCGGGTGCAGTGGCCGATGACGTGAGACGGCGATCGAGTGGATGCGGCAGCTGCGACGAGCCCAATTTTTGAAGATCGGTGCCTTTTCGGATCTTTGGAGCCGAGGCGAGATGAACTGCGGTAGCGGCCGTAGCCAAGCCTCTCGGGCGAATGAGCCTCTCGCGCGTTGCAGCGACAGCGACACGAGCAGGAGCAGGAGCAGGAGCAGGAGCAGGAGCAGGAGCAGGAGCAGGAGCAGGAGC